>NZ_JBFAOO010000329.1:0-4838 GCF_040675265.1 Microbispora sp. NPDC049633 | reverse complement strand
CGCCATGGTCCTCGCCGTGGGCGCCGTGGCGGCCGGCGCCGCCGCGTACGTCTCGTCGCGGACCTCGGGCTCGCCCTGGACGGCGGGCGGGACGGTCGCGAAGACGACGGGCAGGGTGTTCTTCACGGTCACGGCCGGATCGGACGCCGGGCGTAACGCCTCCTGCTCGGGCACCGCCGTCACCAGCGCCAACAAGAGCGTGGTCATCACCGCGGGCCACTGCGTGAAGCTGAACGGCGCCTTCCACGCCAACTGGGTCTTCGTCCCCGGCTACGACCAGGGCGATCGGCCCGACGGCACCTGGCCGGCGACCACCCTGCTCACCACCTCGCAGTGGAACTCCGGCGAGAACATGAACTACGACCTCGCCGCCGCCGTCGTCGCGCCGCAGGGCGGCAAGAGCCTCACCGACGTCGTCGGCGGCCAGGGCGTCGCGTTCAACCAGCCGCGCGGGCGGCAGACGTACGCCTTCGGCTACCCCGCGGGCGCGCCGTACGACGGGTCGAAGCTGGTCTACTGCGGGGGGCGCACGTTCGACGACTACCTCAGCTCCCAGGACCAGGGGCTGAGCTGCGGTATGACCGGCGGTTCGAGCGGCGGCCCGTGGTTCGTGCGGTTCGACCCGGACACCGGCAGCGGCCTGCTCAACTCGGTGAACAGCTTCAAGTACAACTTCGCGTCCTACTGGATGTTCGGGCCGTACTTCGGCCCCGAGGCCGAGGCGGTCTACAACGCGGCCCAGAAGACGGCCCTGACCTGATTCGCGGAAAGTAGCGGCGAGATCACGAATAGTGGTCCACACTCGGGAGCCATGACTCCGAGCCTCCCCATGCTTGCCGTCACCGCCCTCGCCGCCGGACTCCTGGGAGCCCCCAGCCCGGAGGTCCCGCCTCTCGGAGACGTCGTGGAGCACGTCGCCGGGCACGCGTCCGGGATCTACTGGACGCCGCAGCGGATGGCGCGGGCGGTCCCGGTCAAGCTGCTGGGCGGCACCCCACCGGTCCTGCCGCCCGTGGTCGGGGCCGCTCTGACGCCGGCCGCCGGGTCGGCTCTCGTGCCCGGCCACACGATGCGGCCGGTCGCGAGGACCGGGACGACCCGGACCACCCAGGCGGGCAGGACGGACAGGACACGGCAGGCGGCGGCGATGCCCCCCGCCACCACCAGCGGCACGCGCTGGGCGGCGGGCGGTTCGGTGACGAGGACCACCGGCAGGGTGTTCCTGACGCTGAACGGCGTGGACTTCTCCTGCTCCGCCAGTGCCGTGCGCAGCGCGAACAGGGACCTGGTCGTCACCGCCGGGCACTGCGTCAAGGACGGCGCCGGGGCCTGGGCGGAGAACTGGACATTCGTCCCCGGATACGACGAGGGGCGGCAGCCGTACGGCGGCTTCCCCGCGCGGCGCATGTTCGTCGCCGGGCCCTGGTCGCGCTCGGGCGACGACGACTACGACGTGGGCATGGTCGCCGTGGACGACCTGGACGGGCAGCACCTGACCGACGCCGTGGGCGGGCAGCCCATCGGCTTCTACCCGCCGCGGGGCCGCCGGACCTACGGCTTCGGGTTCCCCGCCGATCCTCCGTACGACGGCGAGCGGCTGCTGTACTGCGCGGGCGTCCCGCACGGCGACCCGCAGGGGCAGACCCGCGACCAGGGCCTGCGCTGCAACCTCACCGCGGGGGCCAGCGGCGGGCCCTGGCTCAGCGGCTTCGACCCCGCCTCGGGCCGGGGCACGCTCACGTCCGTCAGCAGCTTCAAGTACAGCAACGACCACCGCACGATGTACGGCCCCTACTTCGGCCAGGCCGTACGCGACCTGTACCGCACCGCCGAGCGGGCGTGAGGGGTCAGAACGGCGACAGCGGCTCGGCGTTGTCCTCGTCCACGATGTCGGCGGCGGACCGGACGATCAGGGGGTCGGGCTCGCCCACCACCGAGGCGTCCTTGTCGTCGTAGTCGTACAGGGACAGGACGTAGCGCATCGCCTCCAGCCTGCCGCGCTTCTTGTCGTTGCTCTTGATGATCGTCCAGGGGGCGTCCTCGGTGTCGGTGTTGAGGAACATGTCCTCCTTGGCCCGGGTGTACTCGTCCCACAGGTCCAGCGAGGCGATGTCCATCGGCGACAGCTTCCACTGCCGCACGGGGTCCACCTGGCGGATGACGAAGCGGGTGCGCTGCTCGGCCCGCGACACCGAGAACCACAGCTTGACCAGGCGGATGCCGTCGCGCACGAGCATCCGCTCGAACAGCGGAGCCTGGTACATGAACTCCATGTACTCCTCCGGAGTGCAGAAGCCCATGACCCGCTCGACCCCGGCCCGGTTGTACCAGGACCGGTCGAACAGCACGATCTCCCCCGCGGCCGGAAGATGCTCGACGTACCGCTGGAAGTACCACTGGCCGCGCTCACGCTCGCTGGGCTTCTCCAGCGCCACCACCGTCGCGCCGCGGGGGTTGAGGTGCTCCATGAAGCGCTTGATGGTGCCGCCCTTGCCGGCCGCGTCCCGTCCCTCGAACAGGATCACCAGGCGCCTGCCGGTGTCCTTCAGCCAGTACTGCAGCTTCAGCAGCTCGATCTGCAGCAGCCGCTTCTGCCGGTCGTACTCCTGCCGGGTGATGCGGTGGTCGTACGGGTAGTGCTCGCGCCAGGTGTCCACCGGGCCCCCGTCCGCGCGTACGAGGACGGGGTCGTCGTCATCGTCGTCCAGCACCTTCAACCCCGGCGTGCGGCGCAGCAACTCGACGCCGTCCGGGTGCTCCCGCGCACTCTGCGACGCTTGCGGCATCTCCATGGCCCCCTACTGCACCTGTCGGACGATTCCAATCCCCGTCGGCCACACTGTTCTCGGGAAATTCATCCGGCCGGGAACGTCACGGCGACTTCGAGGCCGCCGCCGGGGTTGGGACGCGCCCGTACGGCGGCCCCGTGCGCCGTCGCGATCGACGCGACGATGGACAGTCCGAGCCCCGCGCCCTGACGACGGCTGGTGTGCAGTCGCCTGAAGGGCGCGAAGATGTCGCCCAGGCGCTCGGCCGGCACCTCGGGACCGGTGTTGCGGACCGTCAGCACGCCCCCGGCGAGCGTCACCTCGACGGCGCCGCCGGGGCGGTTGTATCGCACGGCGTTGTCGACGAGGTTGGTGACGAGCCGGTTCAGCAGGATCGGGTCGCCGGGGACGACGAACCAGTCCAGCCGCGCCGTGACCGTCACGTCGCCGCGGTCCACTTCCGCCAGAACCAGCTGTACGACCTCGTCCAGCGCCACCAGGCTCCGCCTCTCCAGCCCGTGCTCGGCGTGGGAGAGCACCAGCAGGGCGTCGATGAGACTCTCGATGCGGTGGTTGTGGAGCAGCAGGGTGTCGCGGATCTCCCCGACGTCCTCGGGCAGGCCGACCTCGATCGCCGTCCGCTGCACGGCGAGCGGGGTCCGCAGCTCGTGGGAGGCGTTGGCGATGAACCGCCGCTGGCCCACGACCGAGCGCTCCAGCCGGTCGAGCATGGCGTCGAAGGTGTCGGCCAGTTCCTTCAGCTCGTCCCGTGGCCCGGACAGGGCGATCCGCTCGTGCAGGGTGGACAGGGACAGCCGCTGCGCGGTGGCGGTGATCCGGTGGAGGGGCCGCAGGACACGGCCGGAGATCACCCATCCCACGACCACCGACACCACCGCCAGGACGCCGATCGCCAGCGCGCTCACGTCCCACTGGTAGTGGATCACGTCCCGCACCAGCGCGGACAGCGGCGACGGAGTGTCCGGCATCCTCTCCATGGGGGCGGCCGGGCCCGGCGGGGCCCCTCCCGGCAACGGCTCGGGAAGCCGCGCGATCCGCGTGTGCAGCGCCTGCCGCAACAGCGTGTTGACGATGACCAGCAGTACGACGGAGGTGAGCAGGAAGATCCCCGAGTAGATCAGCGTGAGACGTACCCGCACCGTCGTCACAGCAGGTAACCCGCGCCGGGGACGGTCCGGATGCACGGCGGATCGCCCAGTTTCGCGCGCAGGCGGCTGACCACGACCCGCACCACGGTGGTGAAGGGGTCGGCGTTCTCGTCCCAGGCCTCCTCGAGAAGCCGTTCGGCGCTCACCGCCGCGCCCTCCGCGCGCATCAGCACCTCCAGGACGGCGAACTCCTTGAGCGACAGGTGCAGGTGACGGCCGTCCCTGGACGCCTGGAGCCGGTGCGTGTCGAGCACGATCCCGTGCCGGGCCAGCACCGGGGGCACCTGGTCCCGGCTGCGCCGGCCCAGCGCCCGGACCCGGGCGACGAGTTCGGTGAAGTCGAAGGGCTTGGGCAGGTAGTCGTCGGCTCCCATGCCGAGCCCGGCGACGCGCTCCGGCACCGACGACGCCGCCGTCATCATGAGGATCCGCGTACGGCTGCCGCGCGCCACCAGCTCGCGGCAGACCAGGTCGCCGTGCAGCTCCGGCAGATCGCGGTCGAGCACGAGGACGTCGTAGTCGCTGACCGTCAGCCGCTCGGCCGCGGCCGCCCCGTCGTACACCACGTCGACCGCCATGGCGTGGCGGCGCAGCCCCATCGCCACGAGATCGGCCAGATCGCGTTCGTCTTCGGCCACGAGAACCCGCATACCCGGGTTCCTAATCGACGGGAGGTAACAGCGGCGTTAACGATGTCGTTCACGGCCGCGCAACCCACCCGCGGCCACGCTGCCGGGCATGATCAGAACTTTCTGCTCCGCGGTCCTTATGACGGCCTGCGCGCTGACCGCCGCCGTTCCCGCTCCCACCGCGGCGACGACCTCCACGACGGCCGCCGCGACGCCTGCCGCGACGGCCGCGGCGTCTCCGGGCGGCGCGTGCGCCCGGCCGACCGCGCCGC
>NZ_JBFAOO010000328.1:0-4860 GCF_040675265.1 Microbispora sp. NPDC049633 | reverse complement strand
TCTTCCGACGAGATCGGCACCTCGAAGGTCAACGCCGACCTCGCCCTGCGCACCGCCGTCGACGTCGCCGCCGGCGAGTACCACTCCACTCTGACCCTTTCGCTGTTCAACCAGTCCTGAACCGGAGGCCTGGAAGGCCCTCCACCCGGGGTGCCCCGTGACGCGAGTCGCGGGGCACCCGCTTCCGTTCTCAGGCTCGCCCGCGGCGTCTGTCCGCGAAGCCGGGATACTCCCGGCGGAGTAGCCGTACGGCGGACGGAGCAGGCCCGAGGTGTCTGTGGCCGGACGACGCGGCACGGACGCCGCCCGGCCTAGCGTTGCGGCGTCACCAGTTCCCTCGTGGAAGGGCCCGCATGGCCGCATCGCACACAGTGCCCGCCTCCGCCCACCCTTTGAGCCAGGTTCGCCAGACCGGCTGGATCGCCGACGTCGCACTCGCCGCTCTCACCGTGGTCCTCTTCGTGACGGTCGCCCTCGCCACCGGAGTGCGACAGCCGTGGGACGGCGTCATCCCCGTCGCGCTGATCCTCGGCGCGCTTCTGCTCGTCCGGCGCCGATGGCCGATGACCGTGCTGCTGCTTTCGGTCGCCGCCGTCTTCGCCTATCACCTGGGGCATCCCTCACCCGCCGGATGGATCTGGCCCGTCGCGGCGGCGTACTTCACCGCGGCCACCGTCTGCCGCACACGCTGGGTGGTCGCCGTCGGCGTCGCCCAGCTCGTCTACTCCGCCGTCGACGCCCGGTGGATCATCGAGCGGAACGTCATCCGCTACTTCGTCCACACCCTCGGCGAGGGGCTGCTGCTCGCGGCCCTCGTCGCCGCGGGGCTCGCCTACGCCGCGTCGCAGCGCCGGCGCGACCTGCTGCGCGAAACCGAATACCGCGCCCGCGCCGCGGAGGAGCGCCTCAGCGTCGCGCGCGAGGTGCACGACATCGTCGCCCACACCCTGGCCGTCGTCGGCGTCCACCTCAACGTCGCCGCCGACACCCTGCGGGAGGAGCCGGCCGAGGCCGCCGCCGCGCTGAGCCTGGCCCAGGAGGTCAGGAACCGGGCGATGAAGGACCTCAACGCGCTCATCGCCGTCCTGCGGGAGGGCCCCGCCGGCACCGAGCCCCAGCCCGACGTGTCCGCGATCGGCGTGCTCGTCGCCGACGCCCGCGCCGCCGGGCTCGACGTCACCCTCCACGAACACGGCGATCTGTCCACGATCCCCGCGCCCGCCTCCGTCGCGGTCCACCGCATCGTGCAGGAGGCCCTCGCCAACACGCTCAGGCATTCGGGGGCGACCAGGGCCGAGGTGACGATCGGCCGCCACCCGCGAGCGATCACGGTCGAGGTCGCCGACGACGGCAAGGGCGACCCCTCCGGCGGCGGCGTCACCGAGGGGAACGGCCTCACCGGCATGCGCGAGCGGGTGCGCGCCCTCGGCGGGACGCTCACCGCGGGCCCGTCGCCCCGGGGCTTCGCCGTGCAGGCCGAGATCCCTGTGGCAGGCTCACCGGAGTGACGATCAGCGTGCTCCTCGCCGACGACCAGGCACTCGTACGCGCGGGTTTCCGCAGCCTGCTGGCCCGCTCGCGGGACGTGGCCGTCGTCGGGGAGGCCGCCGACGGCGCCGAGGCCGTACGGCTGGCCGCGAGCCTCCGCCCCGACGTCGTCCTCATGGACATCCGCATGCCGGGGACGGACGGCATCACGGCCACCCGGAGCATCGTCACGGGCCAGGACTGCCGGGTCGTCATCCTGGCCTACGAGAGCGGCCTGGTACGTCCCGGCGGCTGAGGTCTCATGGTCAGGCCGTCGTGAGGGCGGATTCGATGCCGCGGTGCCGGGCGGCGCCGTGCGCGAAATCGGGCACGCCCGGCGTGCGGCCCTCGCGCAGGTCGTCCAGGAACCGCTGGTATGCGTGTGCGACGGCGTAGGCCGGCGCGTCGGCGTGGGGGTCCAGCCGCGGGACGCGGACGTAGGACTCCGGCACCGTCAGCGGCGCGAGCCCGGATGTGCCACGCCCGCCTTCGAGGGTGACCGGGCTGAGCTGGAGGTGGCCGACCGGGGCGGTGATGACGAGGTCGCCCTCGGTGCCGTTGATCTCCCAGCGGAAGTTGACGCCCCGGGACATGCCTCCGCGGTAGTGGAAGGTGGCCACCGCGCCGCCCGGCAGCCGTCCCGAGGCCACCACCTGGTCCGGGGCGGTCATGGGCACGGGCCGTCCGCTCGCGGTGTCCACGGCCGACGTCCGCCGCGACGCCAGGTCGATCCGCAGATCCTCGGGCTCTCCCAGGACGGACGCGAGTCCGTCGAGGGTGTGCGCGAAGGGGATCGTCAGCAGCGTCATGCCGTTGGCGGCGTCGAGCACGTGATGATCGCCGGGGCCTACGGTGGCGCCCCACGCGCCGCCGGAGCCGACGACCGTCGTGGACAGCACTTCCCCCACATAACCGTCGGCCACGAGATCCCGCACGTAGGCGAGGGCCGGGTGCGACCGCGCCTGGAGTCCGACGACGGTCGGCACCGCGCGGCCGCGCGCCTCCCGCGCCATGTCCTCGGCCTCCGCGAGCCCGTTGCCGAGCGGCCACTCGCACAGCACGCTCTTGCCGGCGCTCAGCGCCGTCCGCACCAGCTCCCGGTGGTGCGGCACCTTCACCGCCACGACCACGAGGTCCACCTCGTCGCAGGCGGCCAGGTCGGCCGCCGTTCCGAAGGTGCGCGGCACTCCGTGCCTGTGTCCGGAGCGCTCCGCCGACTGTTTCGAACTCGTGCTCAGGGCCCTCAGCTCGTAACCCGGGACGGCGCGCAGGGCCGGCAGGTGGGAGCGCCCGGCCCAGCTTCCGTCCGCCCCGAGCCCGACGATCCCTACTCCGATCGGCTTCCCGGACCGGGCCCGCTCGGCGAGCGGTGACGTGGATGCGTTCATGATTCGCGACCTGTTCTTCCTGTGGATGGCGACTCGCTGTCCAGCAGAGCCATGAGGGGTGCGGCGTACCGGGTGCCGGCCACCGCGCCGGCCGGGACGGCCTCGTCGATCGCGCGCAGGTCCGCGTCGTTGAGGGCGACGCCGATCGCGGCCAGGGCCTCCTCGACGCGGTGCGGCCGGCGGGTGCCGAGGACGGCCACGATGGTGCCGCGCTCGCGGCTCCGCGCGACGACCCAGGCGGTGGCGAGTTGCGCGACGCTGATTCCGTGCGCCTCGGCGAGCGGCCGCAGCCGCTCGACGAGGGCGAGGTTCGCGGCGAGATTGCCGGGATGGAAGCGCGGCAGCCAGCCGGCGCGCGGGTCACCGCCGGCGGGTTGCCGGTAGGCGCCGGTGAGCAGGCCGTGCGCGAGGACCCCGTAGGCGGTGACGCCGATCCCCAGCGCGCGGCAGGTGTCCAGGATGCCGTTGGTCTCGGGGGAACGGCTGAACAGGGAGTATTCGATCTGCACATCGCAGATCGGGTGCACGGCGTGGGCACGGCGGATGGTCTCCGCCCCCACCTCGGAGAGCCCGATGTGGCGCACGTATCCGGCCCGGACCAGCTCGGAGATCGCGCCGATCGTGTCCTCGATCGGAGTGGCGGGATCGAGGCGGGCGGGGCGGTAGATGTCGACGTGGTCCCTGCCGAGGCGGCGCAGGGAGTAGGCGAGCGCGTTCTTGACGTGGGCGGGCCGGCCCTCGATGCCGACGAAGGCTCCGTCGGGGCCGCGCAGACCGCCGAACTTGACGCTGAGGAGCGCCTTGTCGCGATCGCCGCCGCGGAGCGCGCGGCGGATGAGGTCCTCGTTGTGGCCCATGCCGTAGAAGTCGGCGGTGTCGAGGAGGGTGACGCCGGCGTCGAGGGCGGTGCGGATCGTGGCGATGGCGTCGGCCTCGTCGGCGGGGGCGGAGTGGTCGGACATGCCGGCGCAGCCGAGGGCGAGAGGGGCGACCCGAGGGCCGCCGGTTCCAAGAGGTCGGGTGTGCATGGCGCCTCCTGCGGGGCGGGGAAGCATGGACGCCGCCGACAGGGCTGCCGTGAACACAGCCGTCTGTTAGCGTTGATATCTCAACATTAGGAAGAGGCATGTTGATATGTCAACACGGATTGATGAGACCGCCATGCCGGACAAGGCCGCGGCCGGAGCCGCGCCGGACCCTGTCGACTTCTGGGCCACCTTCAAGCGCGTCCACGAGGTCGTCCGGGCCCGAGTGATCGCGGACACCGCCGAGGCGGCGGGCCTGTCCGAGCCGGACCTGTCGATCCTCGTCAACCTCGGCAAGGCGGGAGGCGCCCTGCGCCAGAGCGAACTCGCCGCGTCGCTCGGCTGGGATCGCACCCGCGTCTCCCACCAGCTCACCCGCATGAGCACCCGCGGCCTCGTCGCCCGCGAGCGCACCGGTGGCGTCATCGTCACCCTCACCGACGCCGGACGCGCCGCCATCGCCGCCGCACAGCCCGGCCTGGACGCCGCGGTGCGCCGCCACTTCACCGACAAGCTCTCCGCGCAGGAGATCGAGACGCTGGCCTCCGTCTTCGGCCGGTTCTAGGACCGGACCGCGAAGCGGTCGACGCCGCCGCGGAACCAGGCGGCCCTCGACTCCCGATCGGCGACTCCGGTGACGCCGCCAGTCAAGATCAATTCCTTGCATACTAAATTCAAGTATTGACCTAAGTATCGAAGGCGATCATTCTCTGGGTCAGGGCTCGCCCTGTTCACCCCCCGAAGAGGAATCGCCACCATGAGAAGACGCCCAACGATCCATTCCGCCCGCCGCGCCCTGACAGCCGTGATCGGCGCGCTGGTCCTGGTCGCGGCCTGCGTCGTGGCCGGCGCGGCCGTGTCCGGCCCGGCGTACGCCGCGCCCGTCCTGCTGTCGCAGGGCAAAGCCGCGACGGCCTCGT
>NZ_JBFAOO010000327.1:0-4947 GCF_040675265.1 Microbispora sp. NPDC049633 | reverse complement strand
AAGACACTCTTTCCCTACCCCCCGCTGTTCCGACCGGCCGCATCCCCCCGCCCGTACGCGCCCCGCCCACAAGGGGATGGGGCCCGGGGCGTCATCCCCCGGGCCGCTTCCGTATGTTCACCGCCGCGGCGATCGCTCACCGCGGCGACCTGTCATCGGCCGTACTGGCCGAAGTCGTACTCCTCCAGCGGGACGGCCTCGCCGCTGCCCGAGCCGAAGGTGTAGTCCGCCGCCGAACCGTCGTAGCCGCCGACCGTGTACATCGCGGCCTTGGCCTCCTCGGTCGGCTCCACCCGGATGTTGCGGTACTGGGGCATGCCCGTACCGGCCGGGATGAGCTTACCGATGATGACGTTCTCCTTGAGGCCGAGCAGCGAGTCCGACTTGGCGTGGATCGCCGCGTCGGTGAGGACTCGCGTCGTCTCCTGGAAGGACGCCGCCGACAGCCACGACTCGGTGGCCAGCGAGGCCTTGGTGATGCCCATCAGGACCGGACGACCGGCGGCCGGCTGGCCGCCCTCCGCCACGGTCTGACGGTTGATCGCCTCGAAGCGCGGCCGCTCGACCAGCTCGCCGGGCAGCAGCTCGGTGTCGCCGGACTCCAGCACGTTCACGCGCTTGAGCATCTGCCGGACAATGACCTCGATGTGCTTGTCGTGGATCGACACACCCTGCGAGCGGTAGACCTGCTGCACCTCGTCCACCAGGTGGAGCTGGACGGCGCGCGGACCGAGGATGCGCAGGACCTCGTTCGGGTTGCGCGCACCGGCGATCAGGAGCTGACCGACGTCCACGCGCTGCCCCTCCGAGACCAGCAGCCGCGACCGCATCGACACCGGGTAGGCGATCTCGTCGGAGCCGTCGTCCGGAGTGATGACGATCTTGCGGGTCTTGTCGGTCTCGTCGATCCGGACGCGGCCGGCGACCTCGCTGATCGGGGCGACACCCTTGGGGATGCGCGCCTCGAACAGCTCCTGCACACGCGGCAGACCGTGGGTGATGTCCGCACCCGCCACACCACCGGTGTGGAAGGTACGCATGGTCAGCTGGGTGCCGGGCTCACCGATCGACTGGGCCGCGATGATGCCGACGGCCTCACCGACGTCCACCAGCTTGCCGGTGGCCAGCGAGCGGCCGTAGCAGGTCGCGCAGACACCGATCTTGGCCTCGCAGACGAGCGTGCTGCGGGTCCTGACGGTCTCGATGCCGGCGTTCACCAGCGCCGTGACCACGTCGTCGTTGATGTCGACGCCCGCCGACGCGACGAGCTTGCCGTCCACCTCGACGT
The DNA here is from genome assembly GCF_040675265.1 of Microbispora sp. NPDC049633. Lineage (NCBI taxonomy): Bacteria > Bacillati > Actinomycetota > Actinomycetes > Streptosporangiales > Streptosporangiaceae > Microbispora > Microbispora sp. NPDC049633. The sequence continues at coordinate 3,659 of NZ_JBFAOO010000327.1, read as the reverse complement.
CCTCGGCCAGGATGCGGCCGTGCACGTTGCTCTCGGCGTTCTCGGCCTTGACCAGGTTGCCCTGCGGGTCGCGCTCGCCGACGTGCAGCGGGACGGCCCGGTCGGTGCCGCAGTCGATCTCGCGCACGATGACGTCCTGCGCGACGTCGACCAGACGACGGGTCAGGTAACCGGAGTCGGCGGTCCGCAGAGCGGTGTCCGCCAGACCCTTCCGCTGGCCGTGGGTCGAGATGAAGTACTCCAGCACCGACAGGCCCTCGCGGAACGAGGACTTGATCGGCCGCGGGATCGTCTCACCCTTGGTGTTGGACACCAGGCCGCGGATGCCGGCGATCTGCCGCACCTGCATGCGGTTACCGCGGGCGCCGGAGTTGACCATCATCCAGACCGGGTTGGTCGCCGGGAAGGCGTTGACCATGTCGGTCTCGACGTCCGCCGTCGCGTGGGTCCAGATCTCGATGAGCTCCTGACGGCGCTCCTCGTCGGTGATCAGACCGCGGTCGTACTCCCGCTGGACCTTGTCGGCGCGCTTCTCGTAGGACTCCATGATGGCGGCCTTGTTCGGCGGCGCCACGACGTCCTCGATGGAGATCGTGACACCGGCGCGGGTCGCCCAGTAGAAGCCGGCGTCCTTCAGCGAGTCGAGCGCGTTGGCCACCTCCACCTTCGGGTACCGCTCGGCCAGCTCGTTGACGATCGCCGAGAGCTGCTTCTTGCCGACCTGGTAGTTCACGAAGGGGTAGTTGGCGGGCAGCGTCTGGTTGAACAGGCACCGGCCCAGCGTGGTCTCCAGCCGGATCGGGTCGCCGGTCTCCCAGCCCTCGGGGGCCTCCCAGCCGCGCGGCGGCGGGACGTCCTTGAGGCGGACCTGGATCTTGGCCTGGATGTCCAGCTCGTGGCGGTCGTGGGCCATGAGGGCCTCCGACACCGTGGTGAACACCCGGCCCTCGCCCAGGCCACCCTCCTTCTGGGTGGTCAGCCAGTACAGACCGATGACCATGTCCTGGGTGGGCATCGTCACCGGCTTGCCGTCCGCCGGCTTGAGGATGTTGTTGGTGGACAGCATCAGGATCCGCGCCTCGGCCTGCGCCTCGGCCGACAGCGGCAGGTGCACCGCCATCTGGTCACCGTCGAAGTCCGCGTTGAACGCGGTGCAGACGAGCGGGTGGATCTGGATGGCCTTGCCCTCGACCAACTGCGGCTCGAAGGCCTGGATGCCCAGGCGGTGCAGGGTGGGCGCGCGGTTGAGCAGCACCGGGTGCTCGGTGATGACCTCTTCGAGCACGTCCCACACGACCGGCTTGGACCGCTCGACCATCCGCTTGGCGGACTTGATGTTCTGCGCGTGGTTGAGATCGACCAGACGCTTCATCACGAACGGCTTGAACAGCTCCAGCGCCATCTGCTTGGGCAGGCCGCACTGGTGGAGCTTGAGCTGCGGGCCGACGACGATGACCGAACGGCCGGAGTAGTCGACACGCTTGCCGAGCAGGTTCTGCCGGAAACGACCCTGCTTACCCTTCAGCATGTCGCTGAGGGACTTCAGCGGGCGGTTGCCGGGGCCCGTGACCGGGCGGCCGCGGCGGCCGTTGTCGAACAGGGCGTCGACGGCCTCCTGGAGCATCCGCTTCTCGTTGTTCACGATGATCTCGGGCGCGCCGAGGTCGAGCAGACGCTTGAGGCGGTTGTTCCGGTTGATGACCCGGCGGTACAGGTCGTTCAGGTCCGAGGTGGCGAAGCGGCCACCGTCGAGCTGGACCATCGGCCGCAGGTCCGGCGGGATCACCGGGATGCAGTCGAGGACCATGCCGCTCGGCGAGTTGCGGGTGTTGAGGAACGCCGCGACGACCTTGAGCCGCTTGAGGGCACGGGCCTTCTTCTGGCCCTTGCCGCTGCGGATGGTCTCCCGCAGGTTCTCCGCCTCGGCCTCCAGGTCGAAGCTGGCCAGCCGCTCCTGGATGGCCTGGGCGCCCATGCCGCCGCGGAAGTAGCGGCCGAACCGGTCGCGCATCTCGCGGTAGAGCAGCTCGTCGCCCTCGAGGTCCTGGACCTTGAGGTTCTTGAAGCGGCTCCAGACCTCCTCGAGCCGGTCCAGCTCGCGCTGGGCCCGGTCGCGGAGCTGGCGCATCTCGCGGTCGGCGCCCTCGCGAACCTTGCGGCGGGCGTCGCCCTTGGCGCCGGCGGCCTCCAGCTCGGCCAGGTCGGCCTCGAGCTTCTTCTGCCGGGCCTCGATGTCGGCGTCACGGCGCTGCTCGATGTGCTGCCGCTCGACGGAGATCTTCGCCTCCAGCGAGGGCAGGTCACGGTCACGCATCTCGTTGTCGACATGCGTGATCATGTACGCCGCGAAGTAGATGACCTTCTCCAGGTCCTTCGGAGCGAGGTCGAGCAGGTAGCCGAGGCGCGACGGGACACCCTTGAAGTACCAGATGTGGGTGACCGGCGCGGCCAGCTCGATGTGGCCCATCCGCTCGCGGCGCACCTTGGCGCGCGTGACCTCGACGCCACAACGCTCACAGATGATGCCCTTGAAGCGGACGCGCTTGTACTTGCCGCAGTAGCACTCCCAGTCCCGGGTCGGACCGAAGATCTTCTCGCAGAAGAGCCCGTCCTTTTCCGGCTTGAGGGTCCGGTAGTTGATGGTCTCCGGCTTCTTCACCTCGCCGTGCGACCACTGCCTGATGTCGTCGGCGGTCGCGAGGCCGATGCGCAGCTCGTCGAAGAAGTTGACGTCGAGCACTAGATAATCCCCTTTTGAATCAGACCTCGTCGACGGTCATCGCGCCCTCGTGGGGGCGCCGGGACAGGTCGATGCCGAGCTCCTCCGCCGCGCGGAAGACGTCCTCGTCGGTATCCCTCATCTCGATCGACATGCCGTCGCTGGAGAGAACCTCGACGTTCAGGCAGAGCGACTGCATTTCCTTGATGAGGACCTTGAAGGACTCGGGAATGCCCGCCTCGGGGATGTTCTCGCCCTTGACGATGGCCTCGTAGACCTTCACGCGGCCCAGCACGTCGTCGGACTTGATCGTCAGCAGCTCCTGCAGCGCGTACGCCGCGCCGTAGGCCTCCAGCGCCCACACCTCCATCTCGCCGAAGCGCTGGCCGCCGAACTGCGCCTTACCACCCAGCGGCTGCTGGGTGATCATCGAGTACGGGCCGGTCGAACGAGCGTGGATCTTGTCGTCGACCAGGTGCAGCAGCTTCAGGATGTAGATGTAGCCCACCGAGATCGGGTGCGGGAACGGCTCGCCGGAACGGCCGTCGAACAGCCGCGCCTTGCCGTTCTCCCCCACCATGCGGGAGCCGTCCCTGTTGACCAGGGTGCTGTCGAGCAGGCCGACGATCTCCTCCTCGTTAGCGCCGTCGAACACCGGCGTGGCGACCTTGGTCCAGGGCTCGACCCTGTCCATGTCCTTCTCACGCAGGCGCTCGGCCCAGGCCTCCTCGATACCGGAGACATCCCACCCGCGAGCGGCGATCCACCCGAGGTGTGTCTCCAGCACCTGGCCGACGTTCATCCGCCCGGGGACGCCCAGCGGGTTCAGGACGATGTCGACCGGAGTGCCGTCCTCGAGGAACGGCATGTCCTCCACCGGGAGGATCTTGGAGATGACGCCCTTGTTGCCGTGACGGCCGGCGAGCTTGTCCCCATCGGT
>NZ_JBFAOO010000326.1:0-5230 GCF_040675265.1 Microbispora sp. NPDC049633 | reverse complement strand
CGGCGCCCCGCGCCAGAGCGACAGGGCGGCGCGCAGTGACGCGGCGGCGCGTCCCGGATCGCGCTCGGCCCGGCCCGCTCGCACCAGACGTTCGAACTCCGCCGCGTCGACCTCCCGTGCCGGGACGTCGAGCAGGTAACCGGCCGGATGCGACATGACCGCGTCCCGCAGTGCTTCGTGTAGCTCGCGCCGGAGCCGCGACACCAGGGAGTGCAGCGCCGCCGCCGGGTTCAGCGGCGACTTCTCCCAGAGGTCGTCGACGAGGCTCCCGGCGGCGACCACCCTGCCGGGTTCCAGGGCCAGCCGGATCAGGAGCGCGCGCAGGCGCGCACCTCTGATGTGGGCCCCCTCCACGTGCAACGGCCCGAGAATCCGGATTCGCATGGTTCCCTCATTGTCGCGGAGGGTTTTGCCAGGTGACTCAAATGATCTTGTAACAACCGGGCGCCTTTACATTGTAGATTCATAGTAGGATCACCGTGATGAACACGCCCGCCGTCCCCGAGCGGGACACCCCCGCGCGGCCCGAGCGCGACCCCTACCGGGTGTATCTCGACGCGCTCCAGAGCCCCGAGTCCAAGCGCACGATGAAGGGCTGCCTCGACCGCATCGCCCGCCTCATCACCGGCGACCCTGAGGCGACCGGCGCCGGACAACCCTGGGAACTGCTCCGCTACGAGCACACGATCCGGCTGCGCACGCTGATGCGGGAGCAGGGCTGGTCGCCCGCCCACGTCAACAAGCACCTGGTCGCTCTCCGCCGCGTGCTCAAGGAGGCGTGGCGGCTCGGCCTGATGAGCGGCGAGGACTACCAGCGCGCCGCCGACCTGCCCGCCTACAAGCACACCCGCGTCCCGGCGGGACGGCATGTCGAGGCCGAGGCGCTGGCGGCGGCGCTCGAGGTCTGCGACGGCGACCACTCCCCCGCCGGCCGCCGCGACGGCGCGATGCTCGCCGCGCTCTACTCCACCGGCTGCCGCCGGGCCGAGATCGCCGGGCTCACCCTGGCCGACTTCGATCCCCACGCCCGCTCCCTGCGGGTGCGCGGCAAGGGCGACAAGGAACGGCTCGTCTACCTGACCGCGGAGGCCGTCGAACGCCTCGACCTCTGGCTCGCCGTACGCGGCCGGGCGACCGGCCCTCTGTTCTGCCCTATCAACAAGGGCGGGCGGCTGCGGCCGGCCCACATGACCGGCCAGGCCATCGCCGACATCGTCTCCCGCCGCCTGGCCGCCGCCGGGGCGTCACCGCGGACGCCGCACGACTTCCGGCGCACGTTCATCGGCGAACTGCTCGACGCCGGGGTCGACCTCGCCACCACCCAGGCCCTGGTGGGCCACGCCTCCCCCGCCACCACCGCGCGGTACGACCGGCGGCCCGAGCGGCGCCGCCGCGAGGCCGTCGACCGGCTCCGCGTCCCCGGCGCCGCCCGCTGAGCGCGGTCTTGAGGCCGACGAGTATTTCCTGGCAGAACGGGTGCCGCCAGCCGTGGGGCGGCGGTGGTCGGCGTCCCACACCAGGCCGACAATGAAGGACTTCTTGGTGGCCGGCGTGCGGGCGGACTCGTTGAGCGGGTAGCCGATCTCGCGGGCCGTCCGCAGAACCTGCGTCCTGGTCTTCGCGTTCACTACCTCCGGATTGTCGAAAACGCGGGAGACGGTTGCCGGGGACACGCCGCAAAGGCGTGCCGGCTCTCTGATCGTTGCCACGGATCAAACGCTGTCGCATCTCGCTGCAACCGGTTTCATGTAACCGGTTTCGCAGAAATTACGCAATCTCGGGAAGTTTGTCAAGATGGCAGAAAACTTCATCGGCGTTACGTTTTCGTAATTTGACATCGCGTGCTGCTGTTATGTCTTATGGCGGGCGTATCGGTCGATTCGTTGCCGCGGTTCGACCGTCGCATCTCGCAGCCACCCCTCCTCCCTGCCAAGGAGTTCACGGTGTCTGCTTCGAAACTTCGTCTGCTCGTGGGTGTGCTCGCCGTCGGCGTTCTCACCGCCGGCTGCGGCGGCTCGTCCGGCTCGTCCGGCGACGGCCCCGTCACCCTCACCCTCAACCTGTTCGGGAACATGGGGTTCAAGGACCTGTACGCCAAATACGAGGCCGCCCACCCGAACATCAAGATCGTCGAGCGTACGTCGGCGTACAACGACCACCACCGCAACCTGGCCGCCCATCTGGCGACGGGCAGCGGCGCGGCGGACGTGGAGGGCATCGACACCGGCTTCATCGCCCAGTTCAGGGCACAGCCGGAGCGCTTCGTCGACCTGCGCAAGCACGGCGCCGACGGGCTCAAGGACCGGTGGTTGCCGTGGAAGTGGCAGGCGTCGGTGGCCAAGAACGGGGCCCAGATCGGATACGGGACGGACGTCGGCGGCCTGGCCATGTGCTACCGGCGCGACCTGTTCGAGAAGGCCGGCCTGCCCACCGAGCGCGACGAGGTGAGCAAGCTCTGGCCGGACTGGGCGTCGTACTTCGAGGCCGGCAGGAAGTACACCGCGAACAAGCCGGAGGGCGCCAGCTTCTTCGACGGCGGCGCGCAGATCTTCAACGCGATGATCGGGCAGGCCGAGACCGGCTACTACGACGCCTCCGACCACGTGGTCGTCGCTACCAACCCGGTGGTCCGCTCGGCGTACGACGAGGTGCTCAAGGCCGTAGCCGACGGTGAGTCGGCCAAGCTGGTGGGCAGTTCCCCGGCGTGGAACACCGGCTTCGCCAAGAGCCAGTTCGCCACCATCGCCTGCCCCGCCTGGATGCTCGCGAAGATCCAGGACCAGGCCAAGGCATTCGCCGGCAAGTGGGACATCGCGGCCATCCCCGGCGGCGGCGGCAACTGGGGCGGCTCCTACCTGACGGTTCCGGCGCAGAGCAAGCACGCGAAGGAGGCGGTGGACCTGATCACCTGGCTGACGGCTCCCGAGCAGCAGATCGAGGTGTTCAAGGCGCACGGCATCCTGCCTTCGACCGTGGCGACGTACGAGAAGCCCGAGGTCAAGAACCTGAAGAACGCCTTCTTCAACGACGCCCCGGTCGGGCAGGTCTTCACCACCGCCGCGCTGAACCTGAAGCCGCAGTACCAAGGGCCGCGGGCCGGCGACATCCAGACCGCCATCCGCGACGCGATCAACCGAGTGGAGGAGGGCAAGCAGGACGGCCCGCAGGCCTGGGAGCAGATGCTCAAGGACGTCGAGCGCATCGAGCAGTAGCCGCCCAGCCAAGCCGGGTGACGGCGGGAGGTAAGAGCCCGCCGTCACCCCTTCCCCCGGGATGGACCCATGCCCCTCGCACGATCCGGGCCACGGCGCCGCTGGGCCTACCAGCTCGACGTCAAGGGCTCGCCGTACTTCTACATCGCCCCGTTCTTCCTGCTGTTCGGCGCGGTGGGGATGTTCCCGCTGCTGTACACCGCGTACGTCTCGCTCACGAACTGGAACCTGCTGGAGCCCACCCGGCACTGGGTGGGGCTGGCGAACTACGCCGAACTGCTGACCGACGATTACTTCTGGAACGCGCTGTTCAACACCGTCAGCATCTGGCTGCTGTCCACCGTGCCGCAGCTGCTCGCGGCCCTGTTCATCGCGCACATGCTCAACCGCAGCCTGCGTGCCCGCACGTTCTTCCGGATGGGCGTGCTGCTGCCCAACGTGACGTCCATCGTCGCCGTCACGATCATCTTCGCCCAGCTCTTCGGCCGCGACTTCGGCATGGTCAACTGGGCGCTCGATCTGGTGGGACTCGACCCGGTGGACTGGCAGGCGGGCACCCTGTCCTCGCACATCGCCATCTCGCTCATCGTCATCTGGCGGTGGACCGGCTACAACGCGCTGATCTACCTGGCCGCCATGCAGACGATCCCCGAGCATCTGTACGAGGCCGCGACGCTGGACGGGGCCGGCCAGTTCACCCAGTTCCGGAAGATCACGATCCCGATGCTGCGGCCGACGATCATCTTCACCGCCGTCGTGTCCACCATCGGCGGCTTCCAGATCATCGCCGAGCCGCTGCTGTTCCAAGCCGGCACGGGCAACCCGACGGGAGGCTCGGACCGGCAGTTCCAGACCGTCGGCCTCTACCTCTACGAGCAGGGGTTCAGCCTGTACAAGTTCGGCTACGCCTCGGCCATCGCATGGACCCTGTGCCTGATCATCGTGGTCATGGCTCTGGTCAACTACTCGGTCACCCGCCGGATCAGGAGAAGCTGACGTGACGACGATCATCACCGAGGCGCCCCGGCAGGCGCGCGTGCCCCGCTCGCGGGCGGCCCGCTCCCGCGGCGGGCGCCGCTCGGCCGGGTTCTGGACCTATGCGGCGCTGGTCGCCGTCCTGCTCGGCTCCCTGTTCCCCGTCTACTGGTCGCTCATCGTGGCGTCGCACGACAACGACGCCATCGCGCGCGTGCCTCCCGTCCTGACGCCCGGCGGGCACCTGTTCGAGAACATCGCGCGGGTCTTCGACACGACCGCGTTCGGCAAGGCGATGCTCAACTCCTTCATCGTCTCCGGCTCGGTCACCGTCTCGGTCGTGCTGTTCTCCACGCTGGCCGGGTTCGCCTTCGCCAAGCTCCGCTTCCGGGGCCGGACGTCGCTGCTGGTCGTGGCCATCGCGACCACCACCGTGCCGCACCAGCTCGGGATCATCCCGCTCTACATCCTCATGGCGGAGCTCGGCTGGACCGGCCGGCTGGAGGCGGTGATCGTGCCCGGCCTGGTCACGGCGTTCGGCGTCTTCTTCATGACGCAGTACCTGTCGAGCGCGGTGCCGGACGAACTCCTGGAGGCCGGACGGATCGACGGCTGCTCCACCTTGCGCCTGTTCTGGCACGTGGTGGTGCCCGCGGCGCGGCCGGCCGCGGCCGTGCTCGGGCTGTTCACGTTCATGCAGGCATGGAACGACTTCTTCTGGCCGCTGGTGGTCCTCACCCCGGAGAACCCGACCGTGCAGGTCGCGCTCTCCTCACTGGCCAGCGGCTACACGACCGACTACGCGCTCGTGCTCACCGGCACGGTGCTGGCGACGGTGCCCGTCGTGGCCGTCTTCGCGGCCCTGGGCCGGCAGATCATCGGAGGAATCATGTCAGGAGCGATCAAGGGATGACGGCGACCGACGAACGCCCCGCCATGCCGCGGACCTTTCCCGCGGGCTTTGTGTGGGGCACGGCCACCGCGGCGTATCAGATCGAGGGGGCCGTCGACATCGACGGCCGGGGGCCTTCGATTTGGGACAC
>NZ_JBFAOO010000325.1:0-5299 GCF_040675265.1 Microbispora sp. NPDC049633 | reverse complement strand
CAACGGGCTCGGCCTGCCGCGGCGTGCCGGCGGTCTCGGCCGTGCGGAACGCGTCGAAGGGCTCGGCGAAGCGGAGCGTGTCGAACAACGCGTCGAGCGGGTCCGCCGGGCGGGCTGCGGCGGTGCCGCCGAAGGCGTCGAACGGCTCCGCCGGACCCGGCGTCTGTCCGAAGGCATCGAAAGGTTCCGCCGGACGCGGCGTGTTTCCGAGAGCGTCGAACGGTTCCGCCGGACGCGGCGCGGATCCTGGAGCGTCGAACGGCTCCCCGGGGCGCGGCACGGCGCCGAAGGCGTCGAACGGCTCCGCCGGACGCGGCGCGCTGCCGAAGGCGTCGAACGGCACCGCGGGGCGAAGTGATGTGTCAGCGGTGGGGAAGGGGTCCGCGGGGCGGGGCGAGGCGCCGAAGGCCTCGAACGGGTCCGCGCGATGGGGAGCCTCAGGGACGCCGAAGGGGTCGGACGGGCCGGCCTGACGGAAGGCGTCGAACGTGTCCGCAGCGGTGTCCGCGGCAGCCGGAGCAGACGGTGTGGCAGGCGGTGTGGCAGCCGGAGCAGACGCTGTTGCAGACGGGGTGGCAGGAGGCGCGGCGGGTGGTGTGGCCGGCGGTGTGGCGGACGCGATCTGGGCGGGCTCCTGCGCGGACCCCTGCGGCTCCACGGGTGCGGCCAGGGCCGCCTGCCGCTCCACCGGCGAGGGCCGGCCGGGGCGTCTCCTGCGCAGACGCCCCTCGCCCAGCGAGTTGAGCAGCGCGCCACGCAACCGGGGCATGGGCTCGGTCGTCGCCTCGTGCTTGGCCTTACGCCGGGAGCCCTGCGGCTGCGCGATGGCGTCGGTCTTGACCACGCACGTGTTGGTGACCTGGTCGGGGTCGCTCAGCGGCAGCGGCCAGGTCGGCGTGGTCGGCCAGAGCCTCTTGGTTACCAGCCCGGAGGACTGTTCCGGACCCGCCGCGGCACTGCCCGGCTCCTCGTACGGCAGCGCCGTCAGCACCCGGTCGCGCACGGACGCGGCCGGCCGGTGCCAGGGGAGCCGGGCCAGCACGTCGCCGACGGGGGAGACGCCGATGGCGTCGTAGACCTCCGCGACCGACGTGGGCACGAACGGCGCCGACCTGGCGGCGGTGACCGCCGTCTCCAGGGTCTGGGCGAAGCGGCGCGTCGCCGCCGCGATCAGCTCCTCGGCGGTGTCGACCGCCACGTCGAGAACGAGTGACAGCTCGGGCGCGGTGAGGCCGCACACCTCCGACAGCAGCAGGACCTCGCGCTGGTGCGGCCGGATGTCCCGGAACACGCGCTCGATCAACGCGGTGGCGGGATCGGCGACCGAGTCGACCGCCGGCAGCGCGTAACTGACGTCCCGGCGGTAGATCTCCCGGCGCGCCAGCGCGTACAACGCGGCGCGCGAGGGCGGCTCGGCGGTCGGAGCGGTGGTGAAGACGGCCACCACGGCGTCGGCGGCCGACGTGGTCTGGCCGAGCTGGTCGTGGCAGTAAGCGAACAACCCCGTGGCGTGACGCTCGTAGAGCTCGGCGATCAGCTCGCTTCTGGAGCGCTGACCGGTGAGCGGTGGAGTCACGACCGGCTCCTCTGAGTTTCGTGCTGGTCCGTATCGGAGGGACGCGGCGGGGGGATGGGAGAGGCGTGAGAGTAATCATGCCAACACATCGCCGCGCCACGCATCAGGAGATGCCCTATTGATAGATATCTAGGCCCGGATATCGGAGGTTCCCGCCGTAGGCTGGGCGCCGGGTGTTCTGTCCGGAACGGGTGGCGTTTGATATCCGGGGGGCGCACGGGGAAGAGCGAGTGGGCCTCCTGATGTTGGGTTGATCGCACACTCTTTCGAAGGGCGAGATGGCGTGATCACGTTCGAAGGCGTCACCAAGCGCTACCGGGACGGAACGGTGGCCGTAGACGACCTCAGCCTGGAGGTGCCCACGGGTGCGATCACCGTGTTCGTGGGCCCCTCCGGCTGCGGCAAGACCACGTCGCTGCGGATGATCAACCGCATGATCGACGCCACCTCCGGCCGCATCGCCCTGGACGGCCGGGACGTGCGCGAGATCGACCCGCCCACGCTCCGGCGCGGCATCGGGTACGTGATCCAGCAGGCGGGTCTCTTCCCGCACCGGAAGATCGTGGACAACGTGGCGACCGTGCCGTACCTGCTGGGCTGGAGCAAACAGAAGGCGCGCGCCCGGGCGATGGAGCTGCTGGAGCTGGTCGGCCTCGACCCGGGACTGGCCGGCCGATACCCCTTCCAGCTCTCCGGCGGCCAGCAGCAGCGGGTCGGCGTGGCCCGGGCGCTCGCGGCCGATCCCCCGGTGCTGCTCATGGACGAGCCGTTCAGCGCCGTCGACCCGATCGTGCGGGCCAGCCTGCAGGACGAGTTGCTGCGGCTGCAGTCGGAGCTGCGCAAGACGATCGTGTTCGTCACCCACGACATCGACGAGGCGGTCAAGCTCGGCGACACCGTGGCCGTCCTGCGCGTCGGCGGGCGGCTGGCCCAGATGGCCGGCCCGGCCACGCTGCTCACCGAGCCCGCCGACGACTTCGTCCGCGAGTTCCTCGGCCGCGACCGCGGCATCCGGCGGCTGTCGTTCATCTCGGCCAAGGAGGTGCGGCTGAGCCAGGCGCCGTCCGATCTAACGACCGACGAGTCCGGCAGGCCGCTCGGCTGGCGGACCGCCGACGGGCTCGCGGCGTACGGGACCTTCGACCCGGAGACCGACTCGCTGCGGGCGGCGCTCGACGCGGCCCTGCTGTCGGCGAACGGCGTCGCGGTCGCCGTGGACGAGGAGGGCCGCGTGCGCGGTGTGGCGGGGCGTGACGCGATCGACGAACTGCTCGCCGAGTACGCGCCGCCCGCCGCGCCGTCCCCGCCGTCCCCGCCGGCCGCGGACGCCGGGCCGGCCGAGGAGGCGCCCGCGTGACTCAGGAGCCTCTGGTCCGGTGGGACTGGATCGCGCGCAACTGGGCCAACGGAGGCCCCACCGCGATCAGCGCCCTGCTGGAGAACCACGTCGTGATGGCCTTCCTGCCCGTGCTGTTCGGGCTGGTCGTGGCCCTGCCGCTGGGCCTCGCCTGCGTGCGGTGGCGCTGGCTGTACCAGCCGACGGCCGCGCTGATGAACGTCACCTACTCGCTGCCGTCCCTCGTGCTGTTCTCGATCTTCCTGTCGGTCACCGGGCTCACCAGGTCGACCGTCGTCATCCCGCTGACGTTCTTCGCGCTCGCGGTCCTGATCCCCGCCGTGGTGGACGGCCTGGCCTCGGTGCCCGACCCCGTACGGCAGTCGGCGGTGGCGATGGGGTTCCGGCCCGCGCGCCGGCTGCTCCGGGTCGAGCTGCCGGTCGCCGTGCCGGTGGTCCTGGCCGGGCTGCGGGTCGCCACCGTGTCCAGCATCAGCCTGGTCAGCGTGGGCGCGCTGATCGGCCAGGGCGGGCTGGGCAACCTGTTCATCGACGGCTGGCAGCGGCAGTTCTACACGCCCATCGTGGTCGGGATCGTGCTCATCGTCCTGCTCGCCGTGCTCGCCGACGGGTTGCTCGTGCTCGCCCAGCGGCTGCTGACCCCCTGGTCCCGGGCGAGGAGGGCGGCGTGAACTTCCTGGCCGACTTCTTCGGCGACGCGTCGCGCTGGTCCGGGCCCGACGGCATCCCCGTCCGGCTGCTGGAGCACCTGGAGTTCTCGGCGGCGGCCTTCCTCGTCGCGGCGCTGATCGCCGTGCCGCTCGGCATGCTCATCGGCCACACGGGCCGCGGCGCGCTGGTCGTCGTGGTCGCGGCGAACGCCGCCCGGGCGTTGCCGACGCTCGGCCTGCTCGTGCTCGTGGTGCTGCTGGCGGGCGTGGGGACCGTGCTGCCGGTGCTGATCCCGCTGATCGTGCTGGCGATCCCGCCCATCCTGGTGAACACGTACGAGGGCGTGCGGGGGGTGGACGCCGACCTGCGCGACGCCGCGTACGGCATGGGCCTGCGCGGGCGGCAGGTGCTGTTCCGGACGCTGACCCCGGTCGCGCTGCCGCTGATCCTGCTGGGCCTGCGCCTGGCGGCCATCCAGGTCGTCTCGACCGCCACCGTCGCGGCGTTCGTCGGCCTGGGCGGGCTCGGCCGCTTCATCATCGACGGCCTGGCCACCAAGACCTATGCGAGCGTCATCGGGGGAGCGGTCCTGGTGGCCGCCCTCGCCCTGGCCGTCCAGTTCGCCTTCCTCCTCCTGGACCGGGTGGTCGTCTCGCCCGGAGTCCGCCAGGTCCGCTAATCTCCCTATTATCCCCTGACAATGAAGGGTTTATCTGGCATGAGGCGTATCTTCGGCGTCGCGGCGGTCGCGCTGACCGCGGCGCTCACGTTATCGGCCTGCGGGGGCTCCGACCCGCTGTCCAGCACGGCGACCGCCGCTCCAACGGCCTCCGGCTCGGGCGGCGCCGCCCCCGTGAAGGTCGTCGTCGGCTCCTTCGACTTCCCCGAGAGCGTCCTGCTCGCCTCGATGTACGCCCAGGCCCTCCAGGCCAAGGGGGTCACCGTGGAGGAGAAGCCGAACATCGGCAGCCGCGAGGTGGTCTACGACCAGGTCAAGAGCGGCGGCCTGACCGTGCTGCCCGAGTACGCCGGGTCGCTGCTGGCCTTCGTGGACAAGTCGAGCACGGCCAAGACCAAGGACGAGATCGTCGCCGGTCTCAAGGCCAAGCTGCCGCCTGAGCTGGAGCTGCTGGAGCCGGCCGCGGCCGAGGACAACAACTCCCTCACCGTCACCAAGGCCACGGCCGACAAGTACAAGCTGACGACCATCGAGGACCTCGCCAAGGTGGCGAAGGACTTCGTGGTCGGCGGGCCGCCGGAGTTCAAGCAGCGGCAGGAGGAGAACTTCAAGAGCGTCTACGGCCTGGAGTTCAAGCAGTGGAAGCCCACCGGGGCGACCACCGCCGACGCGATCAAGAGCGGCACGGTCCAGGTGGGCAACGTGTTCACCACCGACCCCAAGATCGTGCTGAACGACCTCGTGCCGCTGCAGGACAACAAGAACGCCTTCGGCTCCGAGAACATCACGCCCCTCGTCTTCAAGGCCGGGGTGGACGACACCGTGACCTCCACGCTCAACGCGGTCTCCGCCAAGCTGGACACCCAGACGCTGGTCGGCCTCATGAAGCGGATCGCCGTCGACAAGGACGACCCGCCCGTGGTCGCCAAGGACTGGCTCACCCAGAACGGCCTGGTGTGACCTGAGCCGGGGGGCCCGGGATGCCGCATCCCGGGCCCCCGGCCCCGGGAACACCCGAGCCGCAACCTGGGGGAGG
>NZ_JBFAOO010000324.1:0-5345 GCF_040675265.1 Microbispora sp. NPDC049633 | reverse complement strand
TGGCGAAGGCTCGTCCCGGTGGTGGGGGGGGTCCGGCCGCCGGGGGGAGTGCGGGCCGCGCCTTGAACCGGCCGGGGGCGTGCGCACGCCCCGGGCCGGCTCACAGATCCCTTAGCGCTTCACGCGCACCCAGTCGCTCCGGCTGGAGGACGGGCCGGCCTCGCCGTTGCCGGCGAAGACGACCTTCCAGTAGCCGGACGCCGACGCCGTGGTCTTGCCCCAGAGCTTGCCGGAGCCGTTCGTCCACAGCGTCTTGACGTAGTGCCAGGAGCCGCCGGCCTTCTTGAACCAGACGGTCACCTTCTGGTGGCCGTAGCCCTCCCAGCCGTGGTCCCAGACCTGCAGCTTGCCGCGGAAGGTGAGGTACCTGTGGTACTTCACCGGCTCCGGGGCGGCGTTGAACAGGATCACCCGGGTGCCGGCCCTGGGCGGAGGCACCGGCCGGGGCGCGCGGACCGTAACGTAGTCGGTCGCGCTCGCCGAGTACGCCGCTCCGGCGGTCGCCTCGAACTCGGCCCGCCACCAGCCGGAGGTCCTTGCCCTGACGTCCGCCGCGAAGCGGCCGTGGGAGTCGGTCCGGTCGGAGGTGACGTACTGCCAGCGGTAGCCGCCGGCCGGCTTGAACAGGATCTTCACGCTCCGCCCGGGGTAGCCGCTCCACCCGGCGAAGCCGGAGATCTCCAAGCGGCCGCGCAGGCGCAGCGTGTCACCGGCGTCGACGGGCTCGGGGGAGGCGTCGAATCCGGTGATGCGGGTACGACTGGCCGCGACCCTGACGTCGACGCGGTCGCTGTCGCTCGTCGCGGGCTCGGCGTCGGTGGCGCCGGCGAACTCGGCCCGCCACCAGCCGGTGCTGTCGGCCCTCTCGTCGACGGAGAACCGGCCGTTCCGGTCGGTCGTCACCGAGCCGACCCGGCTGTAGGAGCCGCCGACCGGCTTGAAGGCGATGTCCACCCTCTGCCCGTCGTACGCCTGCCGGCCGGCGCCGTCCAGGTACGTCAGCGCGCCGGTCAGCCTGATCCGGCCGCCCCGCTCGACGACGTCAGGGGAGGCGTCGAAGTCGAGGTCGGTGGTCCAGTGGACCTGGAACTCCTTGCTCGCGGTGCCGTCGTCGGCCCGCACCTGGAGCTTCCAGACGCCCGGCTCGTCCTTGAAGGTGAAGCCGTACCTCGCCGCGTAGACGCCGGGGCCCGCGGGCGCGGGGTCCAGCGGGACGGCGCGGCCGTCGCGGTCGACGAGCCTCGCCGCGCCCTTCTGCGACGCCTTGTAGGTGAAGGTCGCCGTCGTGCCCGAACCGCCGGCGACGACCACGGGAGTGGGGGAGACGGTCAGGTCGCTCGGACCCGCTGCCGTCGCCGCGCCGGCGGTGGCCGGGAGCGCGACGAGGGCCGCTCCCAGGACCACTGCCGCGATCGCGGCTTGAATGCGTTTCAACATTCCGGTGAACCATCCTTCCCGGTGGTTGAACGCGGCCTGAGGGTGCCACGTCATTCATAACGAGTAGACGGGCGAATACCGGCGACGGTTGAGCTCACTGACCTATCGTCATCGATTTGTGTCAAACGGGAAGATCCATAACCGCTGGCGCACCAAGTTGTCGCTGTGCGGGACGGAGCGTGCATCGTGCGACATAATCGGCCGTGTGGTGCGGGACGTTGTGGAGACGCATTTCGCCGAGGCCGTCGGGGCGCTGACCCCCGGACCCGCCCGGGATCCGGACCTGCCGGTACGGCCGGGCACGGGCCTGACGGGCACGCGGTGCCGTGAACTGTTCGCCGTCCAGCTCGGCAGCCGGCTCCTCGACGTCGCCGCCCGTCACATGCGTGAGCGCGACGAGGGCTTCTACACGATCGGGTCGTCTGGGCACGAGGGGAACGCCGCCGTCGCCGCGGCGCTCCGCGTGGACGACCCCGCGCTGCTGCACTACCGGTCCGGCGCCTTCTACCTGGCCCGTTCCGCCCAGGCCGGCCGGCTGGCGGAGGAGGGGCTGCGCGACGTCCTGCTGGGCATCACGGCGTCGGCCGAGGAGCCGATCGCGGGCGGCCGGCACAAGGTGTTCGGCCACCCCGGCCTCGCCGTCATCCCGCAGACCTCCACGATCGCCAGTCACCTGCCGCGCGCCGTCGGCGTCGGCTTCGCCATCGAGCGGGCGCGCGCGCTGGGCCTGCCCTCCCCCTGGCCCGGGGACGCCATCGCCGTGTGCGGCTTCGGCGACGCGTCGATGAACCACGCCACCGCGCTGACCGGGCTGAACACCGCCGCGTACGGCCGCCACCGCGGGCTGCAGATCCCGGTCCTTTTCGTGTGCGAGGACAACGGCCTCGGCATCAGCGTGAAGACGCCGCCGGAGTGGATCGAGCGGGCCAGGCACCCCCTGCTGGAGTATTTCCAGGCGGACGGCTGCGACCTGGCCGACGTCTACGACGCGGCGCTGCGCGCCGTCGAGCACGTGCGTGCCAACCGTGCCCCGGCGTTCCTGCACCTGCGGACGGTGCGCCTGATGGGCCATGCCGGTTCCGACGTGGAGATCGGCTACCGCACCCGCCGGGAGATCGCCGCCGACCTGGATCGCGACCCCCTCGTCCGTACGGCGCGGCTGCTGGTGGAGGCGGGCCTGGCCGAGCCCGACGAACTGCTGGCGCGCTACGAGGCCGAGCGCGACCACGTGCTGAAGCTCGCGCTGGAGTGCGCGCGCCGGCCCCGGCTCGCCACGGCCGAGGAGGTGACGGCCCCGCTCGCGCCGCGCCGTCCCGACGTGGTGGCCGCCGAGGCCGTCCGGTCCGCGCCCGCCGAGGCGCGCGAGCGCGCCTTCGCCACCCTGCCGGAGCAGGAGGGCGGGCTGACCGTCGCCCAGGCGGTCAACCGCACGCTGGCCGACGCGATGGCGCTGGACCCCGGGGTCCTCGTGTTCGGCGAGGACGTGGCCCGCAAGGGCGGGGTGTACGGCGTGACCCGCGGGCTGCTGCGCAGGTTCGGGGCGGAGCGGGTCTTCGACATGCTCCTGGACGAGCAGGCGATCCTCGGCCTGGCGCTCGGGAGCGGGGTGTCGGGGCTGCTGCCGGTGCCGGAGATCCAGTACCTCGCCTACGTGCACAACGCCCTCGATCAGATTCGCGGCGAGGCGTCGACCATGCAGTTCTTCTCGCAGGGCGCGTATCGCAACCCGCTGGTCGTACGAGTCGCCTCATATGCGTACCAAAAGGGCTTTGGTGGACATTTCCACAACGACAACTCAATAGCCGCATTGCGCGATATCCCCGGTGTAATCGTGGCGTCTCCCGCCCGGCCCGACGACGCCGCCGCGATGCTGCGCACCTGCCTGGCCGCCGCCCGCGCGGACGGCAGCGTCTGCGTGTTCCTCGAACCCATCGCGCTCTACCACACCCGTGACCTCTTCGATGAGGGCGACGGCGGCTGGCTCGCGCCGTACGCGCCGCCGGCGCGCTGGGCCGAGACCCACGTTCCGGTCGGTCGCGCGCGCTCCTACGGCGACGGCCGCGACCTGACCATCGTGACCTACGGCAACGGCCTGCGCATGAGCCTGCGGGCGGCGGTGAAGCTCACGGCCGAGGACATGAGCTGCCGGGTGCTCGACCTGCGGTGGCTGTCGCCGCTGCCGGTCGACGACCTCATGCGCGCGGCCGAACTGACCGGCCGCGTCCTGGTCGCCGACGAGACCCGCCGCAGCGGCGGCGTCTCCGAGAGCGTGATCACGGCGCTCGTCGACAACGGCTTCCGCGGCCCGATCAGCCGTGTGACCTCACAGGACAGCTTCGTGCCGCTCGGCCCGGCCGCCGACACCGTCCTGCTGTCGGAATCCGACATCGAACGCGCCGCCCGGAAGATTCTCTCCTGACCCTCCTGGATCAGCGCCCGCCGGCGGGCGGTGCGGACACGACCAGGCGGTGCCAGCGGAGGAGCCCGGTGAACGTCAGGGCCGCGGTCACCACCCCGCCGGCGACCCGCACCCAGTGGCCGGCCTCGAACTCGGCGGCGACCTCGCGGAGATAGCCGGCCGGGTGGGTGCCGGCCGGATCCACGAACATGATCGTGTTGCGCGGCCAGAAGAAGGCGGCGGAGAACAGGAACTCCGCGCAGACGAACACCACGGCGGCGGCCGCGACCCACCAGCGGACCGTGGGGATCCGCCAGGTGAGCAGGGTCGCCGCCACGGCGCCGGTGATGACGGTCAGCCCGAGCGGCGGGAAGAAGTCGGACGGTCCGCCCGCGACGATGAACTCGCGCGCCAGGACGAGCGAGGCGGGCGGATCGCGGAAGATGTTCGGATAGAGCATCACGGTCTCGCCGAGGATGCCTCCCAGCGAGATCATCGAGGCCCAGACGAGGACGGTCAGGACCGCGGTCGTGACCTGCCGCCTGCGAATCATACGAGTCTCCTCACGTGAGGGTACGGATGGAACGGACTGCGCCGCCGCCTCGCCCCGCGGCAGGAGGCGTCCCGTCCTCCGGGGTCCGGGATGTCCTCCTTCCGGCGCACGGGAGGTCGTCTTGGAACACGGAAACCGGGGTGGCGTGCCGCACGAGGAGACGGCGCACCCGGCACGTTAGGCCGGGCGGAAGGCCCCGGTCTGCCGCGGCGGATCGTCGCGTGGTGTCGCTTCCCGGCGTACGCGTGACCCTGCGGATGTCGCCTCCGGACGAAGGCGGTGGCCGGGAGGCGCTTTCTACACTGTCCCGGTGTGGAGAACGCGAGTGCCCCCGGCCGTGCTCGACGTCGTCGCGGGGGCCGTCGTAACGGCGGTGATCGCCGTCGCGATCGGCGCCAACGTGGGCGGCACGTCGGCGCCCCCGGCAGGCGCCTATCTGGCCGCGCTGGGGTTCGGCGCGCTGCTGACGGTCCGGCGGCGGTTCCCCCTGCTCGTGCTCCTGGTCAGCGCGGCCGGGCTGTTCGGGTACTACGCCGCGGGGCTCCCGCCCATCGGGCTGGCCCTTCCGCTGGCCGCCGCGCTGTACGTCGCGGCCGAGGCGGGACGGGTGCGCTGGGCGGCCGGGACGGCGGTGGTGGTGGCAGGGGTCTCCACCCTCTTCCGCCTGCTGGAGGGAGACGACCCCGCCTTCCTGTTCGGCCTGGAGACGACGTCGGCCGTCGCGCTCATGGCCGCGGTGATCGCGCTCGGCGACGGTCGGCGCAGCCGCCGCCTGCTGCGGGCCGAGATGCGCCGCAGGGAGGAGGCCGCCGCGGCCGAGCGGGAGCGGGAGGCGGCGCGCAGGACGCAGGAGGAGCGGCTGCGGATCGCGCGCGAGCTCCACGACGCCCTCGGCCACACCACCACGGTCATCTCGCTCCAGGCCGCCGTGGCGGCCGAGGCCCTCCCCGGCGACCC
>NZ_JBFAOO010000323.1:0-5385 GCF_040675265.1 Microbispora sp. NPDC049633 | reverse complement strand
GCGTGCCCGTGGGCTCGTCTCGCCCGGCTCCGTCGAGGAAGGCCAGATAGCCGCGCACCCAGCCGCCGAAGACCCAGGGTTCCGCCGGGATGTCGCCGCCGGCTTTGCGGTAGCCGTACACGGCGGCGTCGAATCGGTCGACGTCGACGCTCCCGTCGAGGCGGGCCGCCCAGTCGAGGGCCATGCCCGCGGCCTCCTGCTCGGCGACGTACGGACCGGCGGTGTCCCAGTCGATGATCGCCAGGCTGCCGTCGAACCGGAGCAGGGCGTTCTTCGGGTGCAGGTCGCCATGGGACATGGTCAGGGTGCCCGCGCCGGCCGGTCGCGCGGTCGCGGCCGAGAGGCCGGCCGGTCCGGACGCCGGATCCGTGGGGCCGGCGGGGTCCGCCCGCGGTGGTTCCTGCGTAGCGATGTCACGACCGGCCGTGTGAACGGCGGCCACCAACTCGCCCATCGCGGCCGACAGCTCGGGGCTGAGATCGTCGAGGGCGGGCGCCTTCCCGTCGAGCCAGCGGTGCACCCGGACCGAGCCGTCCCCGATGGGGACCACGTACGCTCCTGTCGCGGGCGACGGGACCGGCTCGGGCACCGGGATGCCCGCCCGCCAGGCGGAGACCTCGATCTCCACGTCGGGCGCGGCCGACGGCGGCAGCCGCTTCACGGCGTACGCGCCGGTGATCGTGTCGAGCCGCCACACCTCGTTGTGGTAGTAGCCGGCCACCCGCAGTCCTCGCGTCACCGCCAGGCCGAGGCCGAACGCATCACAAACCGCGCTGATATCGAGATCCATCCACACATTTTGCCGCGCTCCGGGAGGATGCGGGAAAGGCCGGGGCCGCCTGCCCGCAGCCCACGACCGGCACAGAGCGGACGGCGCAGGGCGGACGGCACGGGGCGGACGGGCCCGCGGCTCAGCGGTCGATGATCTCGTTCTTCCCGATGACGACGACACCGCTGCGGGTCACGGCGAACCGCTGGCGGTCGTACTCCAGGTCGAAGCCGATCCGGGCGCCGTCGGGGATCACCACGTTCTTGTCGATGATGGCCTTGCGGACGATCGCGCCCCTGCCGACCTTGACCGAGCCCATCAGCACCGAGTCCTCGACGTGCGAGTGGGAGTGCAGCACCACGCCGGGGGACAGGATCGAGCGCAACGCCGTGCCGCCCGACACGATGACCCCGGGCGACACGAGCGACTCCAGCGCGTGCCCCACCCGGTCGCCCTCGTTGTGCACGAACTTCGCCGGCGGCAGCGGGTCGTTGCCCGTGTAGATCGGCCACCGGTCGTTGTAGAGGTTGAAGACCGGCTGCACCGAGATGAGGTCCATGTTGGCCTCGTAGTAGGCGTCGAGCGTCCCCACGTCGCGCCAGTAGCCCCGATCGCGCTCGGTGGAGCCGGGCACCACGTTGTCCGCGAAGTCGTACACCTCGGCGCCGCCGCTCTTGACGAACATCGGGATGATGTTGCCGCCGAGGTCGTGCTTGCTGCTGGGGTCGAGGGCGTCCTCGCGCAGGGCCTCGATGAGCGCCTGGGTCTTGAAGACGTAGTTGCCCATCGAGGCGAAGATCTGGTCGGGCGCGTCGGGCAGCCCCACCGCGTCCTTCGGCTTCTCGCGGAACGCGACGATCCGGCGGCCCGAGGGGTCGGCCTCGATGACCCCGAACTGGTCGGCCAGTTCGAGGGGCTGGCGGATCGCCGCGACGGTCACGTCCGCGCCCGAGGCGACGTGCTGGTCGACCATTTGACGGGGATCCATCCGGTAGATGTGGTCCGCGCCGAAGACGATCACGTGGTCGGGCATCTCGTCGTAGATCAGGTTCAGGTTCTGGAACAGCGCGTCTGCCGATCCGGCGAACCAGCGCGGCCCGAGCCGCTGCTGCGCGGGCACCGGGGTCACGTAGTTGCCGAGCATCGACGACAGCCGCCACGTCCGGGAGATGTGCCGGTCCAGGCTGTGGTTCTTGTACTGCGTCAGCACCACGATCTGCCAGTAGTGCGCGTTGGCCAGATTCGACAACACGAAGTCGATGAGCCGGTAGATACCCCCGAAGGGCACGGCGGGCTTGGCCCGGTCCGCGGTCAGCGGCATCAGCCGCTTGCCCTCACCACCAGCGAGCACGATCGCCAGGACCTTCATAGGCAGGACCTTAACCCGCGAAATGGCTAACAAACACCAGGGACACCGGCAAACAGTGCGGATCGGGGACTCTAAGCTCACTCGTATGCGTGTCGATCTGCTGAGCCGTGAGTATCCACCCGAGGTGTACGGCGGCGCCGGAGTCCATGTCGAGTACCTCGCGCGGGAGCTCCGCCGGCTGGCCGACGTGCGCGTTCGCTGCTTCGGCGCCCCGCGCGACGAGCCCGGAGTGGAGGCCTACGCGGTCCCCGGGGGGTTGTCGGGCGCGAACGCCGCCCTGCAGGTGCTCGGCGTCGACGTCGAGATGGCCGCCGGCTGCGAGGGCGCCGACGTCGTGCACAGCCACACCTGGTACGCCAACTTCGCCGGCCACGTCGCCAAGATGCTGTACGGCGTGCCGCACGTCGCCACCACCCACAGCCTGGAGCCGCTGCGGCCGTGGAAGGCCGAGCAGCTCGGCGGCGGCTACACGCTGTCGTCGTGGGCGGAGCGGACCGCGCTGGAGTCGGCCGACGCGATCATCGCGGTGTCCGAGGGCATGCGCCGCGACGTGCTCACGGCCTACCCGGAGATCCCCGCCGAGCGCGTACGGGTGATCCACAACGGCATCGACACCGAGGAGTACGCGCCCTCCCGGGGCGCAGATGCGCTGGTGCGGCACGGCATCGACCCGGCCGTGCCGTACGTCGTCTTCGTGGGGCGGATCACCCGGCAGAAGGGCCTGGTGCACCTGCTCCGGGCGGCCCGCTCGTTCGACCCGGCGGCGCAGCTGGTGCTGTGCGCGGGCGCGCCCGACACGCCGGAGATCGCCGAGGAGGTCACCGCGCTCGTGCGCGAGCTGTCGGCCTCCCGCAAGGGCGTGGTGTGGATCTCCGAGATGCTGCCCAGGCCCGAGGTGATCCGGATCCTCACGCACGCCACCGTGTTCGTGTGCCCCTCGGTCTACGAGCCCATGGGCATCGTGAACCTGGAGGCGATGGCGTGCGAGACCGCCGTCGTGGCGACCGCGACCGGAGGCATCCCCGAGGTCGTCGCCGACGGCGAGACCGGCCTGCTCGTCCCGATCGACCAGGGCGCGGACGGCGAGCCGCACGACCCCGAGGCGTTCGCCGCGGCGCTGGCCGAGCGGGTGAACGCGGTGCTCGGCGATCCGCGCCTGGCCGCCGCGATGGGCGAGGCCGGGCGGGCGCGAGCGATCGAGCACTTCTCCTGGCGGCGGATCGCCGAGCGCACCCACGAGCTCTACGCGTCGCTCACCCACCAGGGATGATCATGGTGACGCCGGCGGACGCGCCCGGCCGGGTCAGCGCGTCCGCCGCGTCGTCGAGACCGATGGTGCGGGTGACCAGCAGGTCGGGGCGGAGCACGCCCGCCGCGATCAGCTCCAGCATCGGGGGATAGGCGTGGGCGGCCATGCCGTGGCTGCCCACGATCTCCAGCTCGTGCGCGATCACCCGGCCCATCGGCAGGGAGGTCTCCCCGGGGAGCAGGCCCACCTGCACGTGGCGGCCCCGCCTGCGCAGGCCGCCGATCGACGCGGCGCAGGTCGCGGCGTCACCCAGCGCGTCGAGGGAGACGTCGGCGCCGGCGCCCCCGGTGGCCGCCCTGACCCGGGCGGCCGACTCCTCGGGAGAGCCGCCCTCGCCGAGCAGGACGCACTCGGCCGCGCCGAACCGCTTGGCCAGATCCAGGGCGGCGGGGGACACGTCCACCGCGACCACCCGCGCGCCCACGGCGGCGCCGATCATCACGGCCGACAGCCCGACCCCGCCGCAGCCGTGCACGGCGAGCCATCGGCCCGCCCGGACCCGCCCCTGCTCGACGACGGCCCGGAACGCGGTGGCGAAGCGGCACCCCAGGCTCGCCGCCGTGGCGAACGCCATGCCGTCCGGCAGCCGTACGAGGTTCACGTCGGCGTGGTCGATCGCGACGAGCTCGGCGAACGACCCCCAGTGGGTGAAGCCGGGCTGCGTCTGGCGCTCGCACACCTGCTGGTCGCCGGCGACGCACTCGCGGCAGCTCCCGCAGGCGCAGATGAACGGCACCATGACCCGGTCGCCGGGCCGCCAGCCGGAGACCCCCGGCCCGGCCGAGTGCACCACCCCCGCCAGCTCGTGCCCGGGCACGTGCGGCAGGACGGTGATGTCCGCGTCGTGGCCCATCCACCCGTGCCAGTCGCTGCGGCACATCCCGGTCGCCTCGACCCTGATCACCACACCGTCCGGCGGCGCCACCGGGTCCGCCACCTCGCGCACCTCGGCCCGCCCGCCGAACTCCTCGTACACCACCGCGCGCATGTCACGCTCCTTCCCTGGCCGTACGCTAATCGGGTGATTGCGATCGACCGGATCCGGATGGCCTTCACCGACCGGCACGGCGGCGTGAGCGCCGGACCGTACGGCACGCGCAACCTCGGCGGGGCGGTGGGGGACGACCCCGCGGCGGTCGCGGAGAACCGGGCGAAGACGGCCGCGGAGTTCGGGCTCGACCAGGTGGTGTTCATGCGCCAGGTCCACGGCACCGACGTCGCCTACGCCGCACGGCCGTTCGGGGACGACCCGCCCGCGCTGGACGGGGTGTTCACCGACCGTCCCGGGCTCGGCCTGGCGGTCCTGGTCGCCGACTGCGCGCCCGTGCTGGTGGCCGACCCGGTGGCCGGCCTGGTCGGGGGCGCGCACTCGGGACGGCCCGGCACCGAGGCGGGCGTGGTCCCCGCGCTGGTCGAGACGATGGCGGCCCGGGGGGCCGAGCCGGAGCGGATGGTCGCGGTGATCGGGCCCTCGGCGTGCGGGCGGTGCTACGAGGTGCCGGAGGACCTGCGCGAGCGCGTCGCCGCCCGCGTGCCCGAGACCTGGTCGCGGACGAGGGAGGGCACGCCCGCGCTCGACATCAGGGCGGGGATCGCCGCCCAGCTCGCCCGGGCCGGCGTGGCCGACGTCCGGCACGACGACCGCTGCACGATCGAGACGGCCGACCTCTACTCCTACCGGCGGGAACAGCGCACCGGGCGCTTCGCCGGCTACGTCTGGCTCACCGCCGGCTGAGACTGCTCCGGCGTCCGAGACCGCTCCGGCGCCTGAGACCGCTTGGCGACGGCCGCCGGAGGCGTCTCAGGCCCGTGCCCGCGGCTCCAGCCCGGCGTACGCCTTACTGAGCAGCGCGTGCAGGGTCGCCCGCTCGTCCTCGTCGAGCGCGGCGAGCAGGTCGTCGCGCACCTCCCCGGCCTCGCGCAGGGCCGCCTCCAGCG
>NZ_JBFAOO010000322.1:0-5395 GCF_040675265.1 Microbispora sp. NPDC049633 | reverse complement strand
CGTGCGCGGGCCGCCGGCGGCCCGTTCCGGGGCGAGGTACGTACGGGGCCCGCGGTCGCCGGTCTCCGGAGCGCGGGCGAACGCCGGGTCGGTGGCCGGGATCGCCACGCCGAAGTCGGCGAGCAGCACCCGCCCGTCGTGCGCGAGGAGCACGTTGGCGGGCCGTACGTCGCCGTGCCGTAAGCCGTCCGCGTGGGCGTGCGTGAGCGCGGACAGCACCGCGCGGGCGATGCGCGCGGCCTCGGCGGGGGGCAGGGGTCCGTCGCCGGAGACCACCCCGTCGAGCGAGCGCGAGGGAACCAGTTCCGTCACGACGTACGGCGTGTCGTCCTCTTCGGCCACGTCGTGGACGGCGGCGATGTGGGGGTGGCGCAGCCGTTCGGCCTGGCGGACCTCGCGGGAGATCCGCTGGACGAGCCGCAGCCGCGCGGTCTCGCCCAGGTCGGGGGGCAGCAGGACCTCGCGGATCGCGACGGGACGGTCGAGCAGCGTGTCGCGGCCCTCCCACACGAGCCCGGCGCGGCCGTGGCCGAGGGCGCGGACCAGCCGGTATCGCCCGACGATGAGCTGCCCAGCAGTACCCATAGCGGAGTCTTGCACAAACCGGGATCAGAGGGGTGGCAGTGCTCCCGTCGCGATGTGGGCGAGTGTGACCTCAGTGAGCGTCGCCTGCTCGTGGTCGCGCAGCGCCGTCCAGACGTAGCCCAGCGGTGCGGCGACGCCGTGGAAACCCTCGCTGTCCTGCGGCGCCCCCTCCATGATGACGACGACGTCGGCGAGCGTGATCTGCTCGGCGGGCCGCGCGAGCCAGTAGCCGCCGTCAGGCCCGCGCTGGCTGTTGATGAGGCCGGCCCGCCGCATCTGCAGCAGGATGTTGTCGAGGAACCGCCGCGGAATGCGCTGCGCGGCCGCGATCCGCTCGGCCGGAACCGGCCCCGGCGCCGCCGCGGCCAGTTCGGCGGCGGCACGCAGGGCGTACTGGGTCCGTACGGAAAGCCGCATGTCTCACACAGCGTCCGTCACAGCGCGAGGGCCAGGGACCGGGCGCCGGGCGCGGGCCGCAGATGCACGATGTCGCCCGGCCCGAGATCGAGCCGGTCGGCCTGCTCCCGCGTCACCTGGACCCACGCCTCCTGCCCGCCGATCTCCACCTCCACGCGCACCTCGAAGCCGAGCCGTACGACGCGGGAGACCACGGCGGGCGAGCCGCCCTCGACGGGGTCCTGGCTGATCTCGATGTCGTGCGGGCGGACCAGGTTGCCGCCGAGCTCGGTGACCGGGCCCAGGAAGCGCATGACGAACGGGTTGGCCGGGTTGTCGTACACCTCGCCGGGGCTGCCGGCCTGCACGACCTCGCCCCCGGCCAGCACCACGATCGTGTCGGCGACCTCGATGGCCTCCTCCTGGTCGTGGGTGACGAACACGGTGGTGACGTGGACCTCGTCGTGCAGCCGGCGCAGCCACGCCCGCAACTCCTTGCGCACCTGCGCGTCCAGGGCGCCGAACGGCTCGTCCAGCAGCAGCACCTCGGGCTCCACCGCGAGCGCCCGGGCCAGGGCCATGCGCTGGCGCTGGCCACCCGACAGCTGGGAGGGGTAGCGGTCGGCCAGTTTCTCCAGGTGGACCAGTTCGAGCAGCTCCATGACGCGCTTGCGGATCTCGTCCTTGGGCCGCTTGCGGATCTCCAGCCCGAAGGCCACGTTGCGGAAGACCGTGAGGTGCTTGAAGGCGGCGTAGTGCTGGAACACGAATCCGACGTTGCGCCGCTGC
The DNA here is from genome assembly GCF_040675265.1 of Microbispora sp. NPDC049633. Classification (NCBI taxonomy): domain Bacteria; kingdom Bacillati; phylum Actinomycetota; class Actinomycetes; order Streptosporangiales; family Streptosporangiaceae; genus Microbispora; species Microbispora sp. NPDC049633. Next base: position 3,625 of record NZ_JBFAOO010000322.1, on the reverse strand, counting down.
GGGGACAGCCGGGTGGCGTCGACGCCGGAGATCCGGACCGTGCCGGTGTCGGGCCGTTCCAGGCCGGCGATCACCCGCAGCAGCGTCGACTTGCCCCCGCCGCTCGGGCCGAGCAGCGCGGTGAGCGACCCCGCGGCGACGTCCAGCGACACGTCGTGCAGGACCGGCGTGGCCCCGAACGACTTGTTCACATCGCGTACCTCAATTGCCATGAGACCGATCCTTCGGGCGCAGGAGCTTGGTGAGCAGCAGGGTGACCACGGCGATCAGGGCGAGGGCCGTGGCGGCGGCGAACGCGGCCGGCTGGTCGAAGTTCTGGAACCGCTCCTCGACGAACAGGGTCAGCGTCTGGGTCTGGTCCACGAGGCGGCCGGAGACCACCGCGACCGCGCCGTACTCGCCGAGCGAACGGGCCAGGCAGAGCACCACCCCGTAGCCGAGGGCCCAGCGGATGCCGGGCAGCGTGATGCGGGTGAACACCTGGAGGCGGCCGGCGCCCAGCGTGTGCGCGGCCTGCTCCTGCTCGTCGCCGAGCTCCTCCAAGACCGGTACGACGGCCCGTACGACGAGCGGCAGCGCCACGAAGACCGTGGCCAGCACCATGCCGGGGGTGGAGAAGATCACCTGGATTCCCCAGCTCTCCAGCAGGCCCCCGACGGGGGCGAAACGGCCGTACACGAGGATGAGCGCGAGCCCGACGACGACCGGCGAGACGGCCATCGGCAGGTCGATGAACGCCCCCAGCAGCCGCTTGCCGGGGAACTCGTGCCGGACGAGCAGCAGCGCGGCGCCGACCCCGAAGACCGTGTTGGCCACGACGGACCAGCCGGCGACCGTGAGCGTCACCTTGAACGCGTGCAGGGCCGACGGGGAGGTCAGCGCCTCGGCGAACGGCCCGAGACCGTCGCCGAAGGTCCGCCAGACGATCAGTCCCACGGGCAGGACCAGCAGGAACAGGACGTAGGCGACCGCGACCAGGCGCAGGACGTGCTTAGCCACGGCGGCTCCCCCAGCGTTGCAGGACGTCGAGCGTGATCAGCGCCACGAGGGCCACCACGAGCAGCACCGTCGAGATCGCGGCCGCGCCCGTGGTGTTGTCACCCTCGATCTGGCTGAAGATGTTCACCGCCGCGACCTGCGTCTTGAACGGCAGGTTGCCCGAGATGAGCACGGTCGAGCCGAATTCGGCGATCGCCCGGGTGAAGGCGAGGGCGGTGCCCGACAGCATGGCGGGAATCAGGTTCGGCAGGATGATCCGGCGGAAGGTCTGGAACGGCTTCGCGCCGAGCGAGGCCGCCGCCTGTTCCATCTCCGTGTCGAGCTCCAGCAGCACCGGCTGCACCGTACGGACGACGAACGGCAGCGTGACGAACATCAGCGCCAGCACGACCCCGGCCCTGCTGTAGGCCAGGTTGATCCCGAGCGGGGACTGCGGGCCGTACAACGAGAGCAGGACGAGACCGGCGACGATGGTCGGCAGGGCGAACGGCAGGTCGATGATCGTGTCGAGCACGGCCCGGCCGGGGAATCGGTCGCGGACCAGCACCCAGGCGATGACCGTGCCCATGACCAGGTTGACCAGGGCGACGAGCGCCGAGGCGCCGATGGTCAGGGTGAGTGCGGCCCAGGCGTCGGGGGTGGTGACCGAGCGCCAGAAGTACCCGAGTCCCTCGTCCGTCGAACGCCAGACCACGGCGGCCAGCGGGATCAGCACGATAAGGCTCAGATACAGGACCGCGATGCCGAGGCCGGCGGCGGTGCCGCCGGCCACGCGTGACCGTCTCATTTCTCGGTCGTCACTTCTCCGTCGCCACGCCGAGCTTGCGTTCGATCTCCGCGACCTTGCCGGTCTTCGAGTCGAAGAACTCAGTCGTGATCTTGTCCCAGCCGCCGAGGTCCCGGATCGTGAACAGCTGCGGCGGGGCGGGCCAGTCGAAACCGGTCACGCCGTCGACGACCGGGCGGTAGCCGTTCTTGGCGAAGATCGTCTGAGCCTCGACCGAGTAGAGGTACTTGAGGAAGGCGGCGGCCTCCGCGGGGTGGGCGCTGTTCTTGGTCACGGCCACCGGGTTCTCGATCAGGAGCGTGGAGTCCGGAATGACGTAGTCCAGCTCCTGGCCGTTCTGCTGGGCGAAGATGGCCTCGTTCTCGTACGTGAGGAGCGCGTCGCCCTTGCCGCCGGTGAAGGTCTGCAGCGCCTTGCGGCCGCTGTCGTCCTGGACCGGCACGTTCTTGAGCAGCGAGTCGAGGTACGTGAGCCCGGCCGCCTGGTCGGCGCCCTTGTTCGACTTGTAGCCGTAACCCGCGAGGAGGTTCCAGCGGGCGGCGCCGGAGGTGAACGGGTTGGGCGTGATGACCTCGACCCCGGGCTTGACGAGGTCGTCCCAGGTCTTGAGGCCCTTGGGGTTGCCCTTGCGGGTGCCGATGACGACGACGGACTTCGTGAGGATCCCCGCGGTGGGACCGGAGTTCCAGTCCTCCGCGACGATGCCGGCCTTGACGAGCCGGGTGATGTCGGTCTCCAGGGAGAACTCGACGATGTCCGCCTTGAGGCCGTTCGCCACGGCTCGGCTCTGGTCGCCGGACGCGCCGAACGACTGGGTGAAGGTGATGTTCTTGCCCTCGGGCGTCTTCTGGAACGCCTTGATGATGTCCTCGAACGCCGCCTGGGGGGTGGAGTAGGCGACCAGCGCCAACCGGACCTTGTTGCCGCCGCCGTCGCCCCCGCCGGCGTTGCTGTCTCCCCCGCAGGCGGTGACCAGGGTGGTCGTCGCCATGACGGCGGCTGCGATGGCCCCGAGCCTGCGCACTCTCATGCCGTGTCCTCTATTCCGAGAGAATCCTACCAAGTCAGTCGGTTTAGTCGATATTAAAGACCGTTCCAGGAATCCCGTCAAGTCCGATGGGTTTGCAGGGTTGTTGCGCCGATGACAAGCAGACTTCCAGCGATTGTTGTGAAATTTCCAGACAGGACGTGTCGACAAGTGCTAGGAACGGACGCTATTGGGACATGACCCAAAAGCCCACCGAGGAAGGACCTTCATGCGCGACCCGGCCACTGAGGACGCCTACGAGCAGGACGGTTCGCTCAGCCGGCCGTACATCACCGGCGAGGGCCGGCACGGCGGGGAGGGAGACCGGTTCTGGTCCGAGGAGCACGACGAGCAGGCTCTCGGCGCCGCGCCGGGCGACCAGGGCGACGTGCTGTCGGAGGACTGGCGGCCGGACCAGCCCGCGCTGACCCCCGCCGACCACGCCGACCACGATGACTACTACGCCGCCGGACGCACCGCGCAATTCCAGTCGGAGGATCCGGTGAGCGACGGCGACACCGATCCGCGCGGCTTCCTCGGCTCGGGCTGGCGCAACGCCCCAGATTCCGAGGAGGACGAGGCCGAGGGGTCGAGGCGTGGCGGGCTGCTGCTGCGGACCGGTCTGATCGCCGCCGGGGTCCTGGGCGCGATCTGGGCGCTGGCGCTGTGGGTCGGGCAGCCGTCCGGAGCGGACTGCGCGGACGGGGCGTCCTGCGCCGCCGGCGCCGGCCCGGCCGCGACCGCGCCGGTCTCACCGGCCGCCGACGGCGGGCACCTCGCTCACCTCGTCGGCGGGCGCGTCCGTGGGCGCG
>NZ_JBFAOO010000321.1:0-5463 GCF_040675265.1 Microbispora sp. NPDC049633 | reverse complement strand
TCCGCCGTCCGGCCGCCGTACGGCGCGGAGGAGGCCGGCGGCCGAGCCTGCGCGGGTCGTCGTGCTCGCGCGCTCGCACGGCTGGGCCGCGCTGTGCCACCTGGTCACCGCCGCCCACCACGCGGGGGAGCGCGGCGAGCCGCACGTCACGCCGGGGATGGTGGCCGAGCACGCGACCGGCCCGGACGGGGAGCCGCGGCTGACCGTGCTGCTCGGGCCCCGCTCCGGGGTCGGCCGCGCGGTGGCCGAACGGCGCGACGACCAGGCCCGCGCCCTGCTGGCCGCCTGGCGCGCGGTCGTCCCCGACCTGGTCGTCGAGGTGTCCGACCTGTACGGCTACCGCGACGCGAACACCGCCGCGCGCATGATCGGGCTGGCCGACTCGATGGGTGTGCCGGTCGTGCTGACCAACGCGGTCCGCTACCTGGACGCCGCCGACCACCAGGTCGGCAACGTGCTCGACGCGGCGCGCAAGCTGGTGCCCCTCGACGGGCGGCATCTGGACGACCCCACGGCCCACGCGTACCTGAAGGACGGCGCCGAGATGGCGCGGGTGGCCGCGCGGATCTGCGGCGGCGATCCCGGCCGGGCCGGGCGGCTGCTCGCCGAGACGCGCCGCGTGGCCGACCGGTGCGTGCTCGACCCCGTAGAGATCGTGCCGCTGCTCGAACCCGAGCGGCCCCGGCTCCACCTGCCGGAGGTCGGCGAGGACCCGGTGCCCCTGCTGCGGAACCGCTGCGAGGAAGGGCTGGCCCGGCGGGGGCTGGAGCGTTCGGCCGAGGCCCGCGACCGGCTCGCCGCCGAGCTCGGCGTGATCGAGAAGAAGCGGCTGTCGGGCTACTTCACCTCCGTCGCCGGCATCACGGACATGATCCGGGCGATGGGCGTGCGGTGCGCGATCCGCGGCTCGGGGGCGGGCAGCCTGGTCAACTACCTGATCGGCATCGGCGAGGTGAACCCGCTCGAACACGGCCTGCTGATGGAGCGCTTCCTGTCGGAGGGCCGCAAGGGCCTGCCCGACATCGACATCGACGTGGAGTCGGCCCGCCGCCTCGACTGCTACCGCGCGATCCTCGGCCGGTACGGCGAGGACCGGGTGGCCTGCGTGTCGATGATGGAGACCTACCGCGCCCGCAGCGCGATCAGGGACGTCGGCGCCGCGATGGGCCTGCCGCCGCACGAGATCGACGTCATCGCCAAGGCGTTCCCGCAGGTGCGGGCCAGGCAGATCAGGGCCGCGCTGTCCGACCTGCCGGAGCTGCGCGACAGCGGGCTGAACGACCGGTCGCTGGAGACCGTGTTCCGCCTGGCCGAGCGGCTCGACGGGCTGCCCCGGCACATCGCGCTGCACCCCTGCGGCGTGCTGATCGGCAACTCCACGCTGCGCGACCGCACGCCGGTCGAGCGCAGCCTGCTGGAGTTCCCGATGTCGCAGTTCGACAAGGACGACGTCGAGGAGGCGGGCCTGCTCAAGCTCGACGTGCTCGGGGTGCGCATGCAGTCGGCGCTCGCCTACGCCCTGCAGGAGGTCGAACGGGTCGAGAACCGGAAGATCGAACTGGACGCCGTGCCACGCGACGACACCGAAACCTACGACATGATCCGCCTCAGCCGCACGATCGGCTGCTTCCAGATCGAGTCGCCGGGACAGCGTGAGCTGGTCGCCAAGCTGGAGCCGCGGACGATGCACGACCTGATCGTGGACATCTCGCTGTTCCGCCCAGGACCGGTCAACTCCGACATGGTCACGCCCTACCTGGAGACCAGGCACGGCTTCCGCGAGCCGCGCTACCCGCACGAGTCGCTGCGCGAGGCGCTCACGGAGACCAACGGGGTGGTCGTCTTCCACGAGCAGGTCATGAAGGTCATCGACGTCATGACCGGGTCGGGGCTGTCGGAGGCCGACCGGGCCCGCCGCGCCCTCGGGACGCCGGAGGGCCGTGCCGCCGTACGCGCCTGGTTCGTGCCGCTCGCCAGGGAGAACGGCTACGCGCCCGACGTCGTCGAACGGGCGTGGAAGGTGCTCGACGCGTTCGGCGGGTTCGGGTTCTGCAAGGCCCACGCGGCGGCGTTCGCGCTGCCCACCTATCAGTCGGCCTGGCTGAAGCGGCACCACACCGCCGCGTTCCTCGCGGGTGTGCTCACCCATGACCCCGGCATGTACCCCAGCCGGGTCATCCTCGACGAGGCCCGCCAGTGCGGGGTGGACGTCCTGCCCCTCGACGTCAACCGTTCGGGGAAGACCTGGCTGGTGGAGCGTACGGGACCGGCGGAGGAGAGCCCCGGCGGGTACGGCCGCGGGTACGGCCTGCGGGTGCCGTTCTCGGCCGTCCGGGGGGTGAGCGAGGCCGAGGTGGACCGCATGGTCGCCGGCCGGCCGTACACCTCGCTGGCCGACTTCTGGGAGCGGGCCCGGCCCTCGCGTCCGGTCGCCGAGCGGATCGTGGAGGTCGGCGGGCTCGACGCGCTGCACGGCCTGCGGCCGGGGGAGCCGCGCTGGCGGCCCGGACGGCTGACCAGGCGCGACCTGATCGCCCAGGTCGGCGCGCTCGACCGCGGCTCTCCCGCGGGCGCGGAGGGACAGCTCCCGATGGGGTTCACCGAACATGTCACGCCCGGAGAACTGCCGGAGATGACCGAGGCCGAGGCCGTCGAGGCCGAGTTGGAGATCCTCGGCATGGACGTGAGCCGCCACGTCATGGACTTCTACCGCGACCTGCTCGACGCGCTCGGCGTGACGCGGGCCAGGGATCTGCTCCGGCAGCGCAACGGCGCGGAGGTCCTGGTCGCGGGGGTCAAGGTCGCCACCCAGACGCCCGCCGTGCGGTCGGGGCAGCGGGTGATCTTCACCACCGTCGACGACTCCACCGGCCCGATCGACCTGACGTTCTTCGAGTCGGTGCAGGCGCACACGGCCGCGACCGTGTTCGGGTCGTGGCTGCTGGCGGCCAGGGGGGTGGTGCGGCGCACCGGGGGCCGGGCGGTCTCGCTGCGCGCCGTGAACTGCTGGAACCTCGCCGACCTCGACCGGGTGTGGCGCACCGAGGGGCTCGACGCCGTACGCGCCGTGATCAGCGAGGTGCCCGCGCCCGGCGCCGGGGTGGGCGGACGGCCCATCGAGTACGGCAACGGCTTCCGGGTGTCGCCCTACTCCGACAACGGCGCTCCGCCGGCCGTGCGGGAGGGGCGGTTCCTCGGCCACTCGGGGGAGCCCCAGCGGCGGCTCTGGCACGCCAGCTCCGGCAGCTCGGGGCCGTCGCCCGGCCGGTGATCCTCCCCGCCGTCCGCGCGCCCGGCCCGTGCCGCACGAGCGGCCGGCGCCGCCGCGACGGGCCTGCCGGACGGCCGTTCGGCCTGGTCGAGTGCCTGGCCGAGAGCATGGTCGTGGGCCTGGCCGAGAGCATGGTCGTGGGCAGGGGTGCCGGCAGAGCTGAGGTGGACCTGCGGCCGGATCGCGGGCCGCGCCGGGCGGCGGTGCCCCGCACTCGTGTGCCGGGCGGTGACCTCGCGGACGGCCGAGGCGCACAGGAGCGCCGCGACGGCGGCCGCGGCGGCCTGCGGCGTGCCGAGGCCGGTCAGCCCCTCCCGCGCCGGGCCGGCGAACACCAGCCCGAGCGCCGCAAGCCAGCTCACCCCCCAGCAGGAGAGGAGCACCAGCCATCGGGTGCGCTCCGCAGGCCCGGCGGCGCCGCCCGCGGTCCCCGAGCCGTTCGCCCGCCGCGTACGGCCCGCCGGGCGGCCGCGGGGTTTCGCGGGGGCCTCACGCCAGGCGAGGTCCGTCAGGAGCAGCGGGACCACCAGGTTCACCCCGGGCACGAGGCACGCCGCCGCGAGCGCGACGGGCGGCGTGGCCGGGCGCACCTGCCGCAGCCAGGACAGATAGGCGAGCGCGGCGGTCACGGTGGCGGTGAGGAGCGCGAGGACCAGCACGGCGAACGTCGTCGCCGCGCCGCTGACGGCCCGCGCGGCCGGAGAGGCGGGATCTCCGCCGAAGGCCGCGATCTGCGAGGCCAGCCGGTTGCCCCGGGACTCCTCGAACACGGCCAGCGCGGCCACCGAGACGACCTGGGCGGCGAGGGCCGCGTACACGCCGGCCGCCGCCCGGCTCACCGCTGACGACGTGGACCGCATGTGTTCTCCCCCCGCGCCGGGTGTGTGACCTGCCTCACTCTTATCCCGTCCGCGCCGCCGCTAATCCGCCCTCGGATCACCTGTCAGGGAAGGGGGATTCAGGGCTTTTTTGGCCCTTCCTCGCTCTGCTGCTGATTTGGGGTTTCCGGGAGCGATTTGGGGCGGAGTCCATAGCTGGTGTCCAGGGGGATGTGATTGCGGACCCGGACCACCGGATCCTCGTCCGCCATTTCGCGGTGGACGTAGTAGCCCATTCCGCTGAAGTACCCGATCACCCTGGCAGGACGTTTCGGCGGGCGTCGAAGCGACGCGGCCCTAGCCTGCACGGGCACATGCCCTCGCACCTTGGAGGTCGCACATGACCGACGCCCCGCTGACCGACGACCGCGTGCCCGCGCTGGTCGTGACCGGGATGATCGACCACGTTCTCCGCCTGGCGGAGACCTGGACCGCCTGGGACGGCCGTCCGGTGCCCTCGGGCGACCGGACCTACACCCCGCACAAGGCGATCCGCCGGGTGGCCGACCACCTCGTGGACCACCTGGCGGAGGTCGAGGACCGGCTGGCCGGTCGCGTGCCCCTGCCCGACCACTGGCACGCGTCCATGATCACCACCGCGGCCGACCTCGCCCCGTTCACCGGGCAGGACCTCGACGAGGCCCGCAGCAGGCTCACCCGCCTCGCCCGGATCTGGACGGCCCGCCTGGAGGCGCTGACCCCGGACCAGCTCGACCACTCGCCCGGCGAGGGCTGGACGCTCCGCCAGGTCGCCTTCCACCTCGGCGAATCGGTCTACTACGCGGACGCCGTGGGCGATCTGTCGCTCACGAGGTGAGCGCGCGGACGACCTCGGCGGCGGGGCCGGGCGGCAGGGCCGCGTGCACCAGCTCGACCCGGTGCACGATCCGCGGCGCGACCAGCGGCACCCGTACCCCGCACGGCGCGGCGGACACGGGCAGCAGAGTCAGGCCGTGCCCGGCCGCGGCCAGGCGCGCCGCGACCGCCGGGTCGTGGCCCTCGTAGCGGATGCCGGGCCGCAGCCCGTCGAGCCGCGCCACGGCGCGCAGCCGGTCGAGCGGCATCACCTCTGCGGCGTCGATCCACACGGCGTCCGCCAGGTCGTCCAGCCGCACACCGGCGCGGCCCGCCAGCGGATGCCCCTCCGGCAGCACGACGACCAGCTCCTCCTCCCGCACGCCCACGGTGATGAGCGGCCCCGCCTCGGGAAGAGTCAGCGGGTCGGAGGGCGCCGCCGGGCCGTCGACGAGCGCGAGATCGGCCTCGCCCGAGGCCACCAGCGCCACGGCCGCCGCCGCGCCCGCGACGCGCACC
>NZ_JBFAOO010000320.1:0-5470 GCF_040675265.1 Microbispora sp. NPDC049633 | reverse complement strand
GTTCCGCACCGAGCAGCCGCCCTACTCGCTGCTCAACCGCGGTGTCGAACGCGAAGGTCCAGATGGGTCTCATCTACGTCAACCCCGAGGGCCCGAACGGCAACCCGGACCCGCTCGCCGCGGCCCGCGACATCCGTGAGACGTTCCGCCGCATGGCGATGAACGACGAGGAGACGGTCGCCCTGATCGCGGGTGGCCACACCTTCGGCAAGACCCACGGCGCGGGCCCGGCGGACAACGTCGGCGCCGACCCCGAAGCCGCCCCGATCGAGCAGCAGGGCCTCGGCTGGAAGAACAGCTACGGCACCGGCAAGGGCGGCGACACGATCACCAGCGGTCTCGAGGTCACCTGGACCCCCACCCCGACCAAGTGGGACAACAGCTTCTTCGAGACGCTGTTCGCCTACGAGTGGGAGCTGACCCAGAGCCCGGCGGGCGCCAACCAGTGGAAGCCGAAGGGCGGCGCCGGTGAGGGCACCGTTCCCGACGCCCACGACCCGTCGAAGCGCCACGCCCCCCAGATGCTCACGACCGACCTCGCCCTCCGGGTCGACCCGATCTACGAGCAGATCTCGCGGCGCTTCCTGGAGAACCCCGACGAGTTCGCGGACGCCTTCGCCCGCGCGTGGTTCAAGCTGACCCACCGCGACATGGGCCCGGTCGCGCGTTACCTCGGCCCGGAGGTTCCGTCCGAGGTGCTGCTGTGGCAGGACCCGCTGCCGGAGCGGACGTACGAGCTCGTCGACGCCAGGGACATCGCCGCCCTCAAGGAGCGGATCCTCGCCTCGGGCCTGTCGGTGTCGCAGCTCGTGTCGGTCGCGTGGGCGTCCGCCTCCTCCTTCCGCGGCAGCGACAAGCGCGGCGGCGCCAACGGTGCGCGCATCCGCCTGCAGCCGCAGAGCGGCTGGGAGGTCAACGACCCCGACCTGCTCGCGATGGTGCTGCGCACCCTCGAGGGCATCCAGGAGTCCTTCAACGCCGCCCAGTCCGGCGGCAAGCAGGTCTCCCTCGCCGACCTGATCGTGCTCGCCGGGTCCGCCGCCGTCGAGAAGGCCGCCAAGGACGCGGGTTTCAACGTCGAGGTCCCCTTCACGCCGGGTCGCGTGGACGCGTCGCAGGAGCAGACGGACGTCGAGTCGTTCGCCGCGCTCGAGCCGACCGCCGACGGGTTCCGCAACTACTACGGGAAGGGCAACCGCCTGCCGGCCGAGTTCCTGCTGGTCGACCAGGCGAACCTGCTGAACCTCAGCGCCCCCGAGATGACGGTCCTCGTCGGCGGTCTGCGGGTCCTGGACGCCAACTACAAGCACTCGAAGCTCGGCGTCTTCACCGAGACCCCCGAAGTCCTGACCAACGACTTCTTCGTCAACCTGCTCGACCTGGGCACGGAGTGGGAGTCGACGTCGGAGGACCAGACCAGGTTCGAGGGGCGCGACGCCGCCACGGGCGAGGTCAAGTGGACCGGCACCCGGGCCGACCTCGTCTTCGGGGCGAACTCGGAGCTGCGCGCGGTCGCTGAGGTGTACGCGAGCGACGACGCCAAGGAGAAGTTCGTGCGGGACTTCGCCAAGGCATGGAGCAAGGTCATGGACCTCGACCGGTTCGACCTGATCTGAGCATGACGTGACGTCCGGCCGGCCCCCACGGGCCGGCCGGACGTTCCCGTGTTCAGGCGGGCAGGGAGGCGAGCCAGCCGGTCAGGATGTCGTTGACCTCGTCTCGGCGTTCCTGCTGGATCCAGTGGCCGCAGCCGTCGAGTACGCGCGAGGTGACCAGGCCCGGCAGCGTGACCGGGTAGGCCGCGATGGCGTCGGCCATCCAGGTGGTGGAGGCGTCCAGCGCGCCGCCGATGAACAGCGACGGCTGCGTGATGGCGGCACCGTCGAAGCCGGCGAGGTCCTCCCAGTCCCGGTCCATGTTCCGGTAGCGGTTCAGCGCCCCGGTCAGCCCGGTCCGTTCGAACTCCGCCGCGTAGGCGTCGAGATCGTCCCCACTGAGCCAGGCGGGCAGCCGACCGGAGGGGAAGCGGTCGCGCAGCCTTCCGCCCCGGGACACGAAGTGCGGGTCCGGGGCACCGGCGGAGGGCATGGTGTCGGCGGACAGGGCGGCGTAGAAGCCGGCGAGCCAGCCGCGGACGTCCGGCTCGATCTCGCCCTCGGCCCGGCCGGGCTCCTGGAAGTAGCCGACGTAGAACTCCTCCTCTCCGCCCATCCGCGCGAACACCTCGCTGGGCCGCGGCCCGCCGCGCGGAGCGTACGGCACGCTCAGCAGGCCGACGGCGCGGAAGACCTCGGGCCTCACGAGGGCGGAGTTCGCGGCGATGGTCGCGCCCCAGTCGTGGCCCACGATCACCGCGGTCCGCTCGCCCAGGGCGTGCACGACCGCGACGTTGTCCTCGACCAGCTCCAGCATCCGGTACGCGGCCACGTCCCCGGGCTTGGAGGAGCGGCCATAGCCCCTGACGTCCAGAGCGACGGCCCGGTAGCCGGCCGCGGCCAGCACGGGCAGTTGGTGGCGCCACGAATACCAGGACTCGGGAAACCCGTGCACCAGCAGCACCAGCGGCCCCGAGCCCTGCTCCACAACGTGAATGCGCCCGGCGGGAGACGAGACCAGACGATGTGTGACCGCCGCGGCGGGAGCGGGCTGCGCCATCGATCCTCCAAAGTTCCTGGTGGTTGCCGTGGGAATCATCCGCCGGACCGTGACGCCGCCGCGAATCGTGTTGCCGGTCCGGCAAATCGCTCCGGGCGCCAGTCAGGGGGTCGGCCGATGCGACCGGCCCCTGGCGTTCGCCGGGCGGACCGTTCTGGGCGTCTTCGCGGTCGGGGTTCTCCGGGCGGAAGAAGTCGCTCTGCGCGCCGTCGCTCCTGCGCCCCCGCCGCCGCCCGGGGCTCAGACCCCCGCCGGGTAGGTCTCCGGAACCTCTCCGCGCTCCCAGCGGGCCGTACGCTCCAGGGGCTCCACCGCGCCGGTCTCGTCGATGTGGACGACCGCGTCGAACTGGTCGGGCAGGCGGGTCTGGAAGTAGTGGCTCCGCCGCTCCGTGCCCGGACGGTAGACGACCCCGATGGCCCGTTCGAGCAGCGCCCCGCGCAGCGCGTCCGCCGCGCCGGCCGGGCGGGCGAGATCGACCAGGAACTCCGCGTGCCCGACCTCGTGGAACAGCTCCTCGACCGAGCCGGGCAGCGCCGGGCGCACGTTCTTCCGCTCGGCCGGGTGCCCCCAGTCGCGGGCCGCCGTGACGGTGCCGGTGTAGGTGGTGAAACCGATGAGCCGGCAGTCCTCCGGGTTGTGCTCGCGCACCAGCCGGCCGAGGTTGAGCTCGCCGCGCGCGCCCATCTCCGTCGCCCGCGCGTCGCCGAGGTGGGAGTTGTGCGCCCACACCACGATCCTCGCCGGCTCGCCGCGTTGCCAGCCGAGGTGCTCGGCCAGCGCGAACAGCGTGTCGGCCATGTGCCGGTCGCGCAGGTTCCACGACGACACCCGGCCGCCGAACATCGTGCGGTAGTACCGCTCGGCGGCCGCCACGACCGCTGCGTTCCGCTCGGCGTGGAAGAACTCGTCCTCGCCGAGCAGCCCCTGCGCCCGCTGGTAGCGCAGCGCGTTGCGCTGGAGGTCGACGAGCTGGTCGACCACCCGCCGCTCGCACGACTCCCCCGCCCCGAAGGCGGCGGCGAAGCCGTACGCCTGCCCGTCGTCGCCGTCGCTGTGGTCGAAGCAGGCGTACCGATCGCGGGCCCGTTCCGCCGCGCCGGGGTCCACCGCGTCCAGGTACGCGATGACCTCGTCGGCGGAGTGATGCAGGCTGTAGAGGTCGAGCCCGTAGAAACCGGACCGCGCCCGCTCGTCCAGCCGCTCGTTGTGCTCGCGCAGCCACCCGGCGAACTCCAGCACGTCCGCGTTCCGCCACATCCAGGTGGGGAAACGCCGGAAGCCGCGCAGCGCCTCCTCGGCGGACGCGTCGTCGCCGCGTCCCCGGACATACCGGTTCACCCGGTAGGCGTCGGGCCAGTCGGCCTCCACCGCCACGGCGACGAAGCCCTTCTCCTCGATGAGCCGCCGCGTCATGCGGGCGCGCGCGGCGTAGAACTCGTGGGTGCCGTGCGACGCCTCGCCGATCAGCACGAACCGCGCGTCGCCGACGAGGCCGAACAGCACCTCGTCCGAGGGGACGCCGTCCCGTGTCGGGACGAGCTGCGAGCGCAGGGTCGCGAGGCCGGTCGTGGCGGGCGTGGCACGTGCCGGGACCCGGGCGGCCGCCGCGCGCAGCAGCTTGCGCACCTCGTCGTCCGGGATCCGGCTGAAGTTCCAGTACGACTCCCCCGCCGAGAAGAAGGGCGTGGGCGTGGTCGCGCAGACGACCTCGTCCACCAGAGCCGACAGCTCCTGGCAGGTGGACCGCGGCGCGGCGGGCACGGCGACCACGATCCGGGCGGGCTCCCGCTGCCGGACCGCGCGGACGGCGGCGCGCAGGCCCGCGCCGGTCGCCAGTCCGTCGTCCACGACGATCACGGTCCTGCCGCCCAGCTCCGGTGCGGGCGCGTCGCCGCGGTAGGCCCGCTCCCGCCTCGCCAGCTCCCGGGCCTCCCGCTCCACCACCTGCCGGATGGTGTCGGACTGGATGCCGAGCCCGCGGACGACGTCCTCGTCGAGCACGATCACCCCGCCGCCGGCGATCGCCCCCATCGCGAGCTCCTCACGGCCGGGTGTGCCGAGCTTGCGCACGGGCAGCGCGTCGAGCGGGTGGCCCAGGCCCGCCGCCACCTCGTACGCCACGGGCACACCGCCGGGCGGCAGGCCGAGGACGACGACGCCGGGCAGTTCCCGGTAGTGCCCGAGTAGCCCCGCGAGCACCGAGCCCGCGTCCCGGCGATCCGAAAACAGGCGATCGTCCATGCGGCCCGCCTCCCGCGGTCGCGCAGCCGAATACCCTCATGCGAGCTGCGCAAACGCGCCGCTGGGGACCGCCGGCGGTCAGCGGTAGGTGAAGCAGTAGTTCGACTTGCCCTTGAACCGGTGGAAGGCCTGCTGATCGGGATAGCGCCAGCGGCAGCCGGCGTCGCGCCGGCTCTGGGTGAGGTACATCGTGTCGCCCTTCCGCTTGACGCAGTACGCGCCGGGCGTGGGCGTCTCGCGGTACTCGACCCACTCCCAGCCGAGCGTCACGCAGTATTCGGTGAAGTGTCCCGGTCCGAGCTCCGCGAGCCGCTTGGCCGGCGTGGGCGAGGGCCGCGCCGGCGTCGACACCGGCGAGCCGGCCGGGACCGGCGCGGCCGTCCGCGAGCGGCGGGCGGTCGGCCGTGCGGTGACCGTCCTCGTGGGGGCGGGCCGCGTCGTGCCCGGCCCGGCCGTGGATGGTCGCGCCTGGGGCCGGGCCGGGGAGACGGGCGACGCGGTCCGCGACGGCTCGGCCGTGCGGCCGGGCGAGGCGGCGGCGGATGGCGATGGGGCACCGCCGGCGGCCGGG
>NZ_JBFAOO010000319.1:0-5496 GCF_040675265.1 Microbispora sp. NPDC049633 | reverse complement strand
GGCCGGTCCCGCACGCGCCCGCCAGCAGGCCGGACGCGGCCAGTACGACGAACGCCCACCGCGGTCCACTGCGCCGGGCCCGGCCGGCCCGGCCGATCGTCACGCCGCCAGTCACAATGCTCGCTCCCGCCCCGGAAGGTTGTCTTGACTGTGAGCATGCCCGGGCGGGAGCGACTCGATCCACGGACCGGCGTGATCACCTCTTGACCCGGATGGTTGATAGCGCTAACAATCGCCGAGAGCGTCGTCCCGGTGAAGGAGACCCCCTCGTGCTCCAAGCACAGCTGACCATCGACCCCGCCCAGCGGGTGGCCCCCGTACGGCGCCGGACGTTCGGCACGTTCGTCGAGCACCTCGGCCGCTGCGTCTACACGGGCATCTACGAACCCGGCCACCCCACGGCGGACGAGGAGGGATTCCGCGGCGACGTCCTCGCGCTCACCCGCGAGCTCGGCGTGACCACGGTGCGCTACCCCGGCGGCAACTTCGTCTCCGGCTACCGCTGGGAGGACGGCGTCGGCCCCCGCGAGCGGCGCCCCCGGCGGCTCGACCTGGCGTGGCACAGCACGGAGACCAACGAGATCGGGGTCGACGAGTTCGTCCGGTGGACCCGCCTGGCCGGGCTGGAGCCGATGATGGCGGTCAATCTCGGCACGCGGGGTGTCCAGGAGTCCCTCGACCTGCTCGAATACTGCAACATCCCGTCCGGCACCGCGCTGTCCGACCTGCGGGTCGCCAACGGCGCCAAGGAGCCCCACGACATCCGCATGTGGTGCCTGGGCAACGAGATGGACGGTCCCTGGCAGATCGGGCACAAGACCGCCCGCGAGTACGGCAGGCTCGCCGCGGAGACCGCGCGGGCCATGCGCATGGTCGACCCCGGTCTCGAACTGGTGGCCTGCGGCAGCTCGGGCTCCTCCATGCCGACCTTCGGCGCCTGGGAGGCGACCGTCCTGGAGGAGACCTACGACCTGGTCGACCACATCTCCTGCCACGCCTACTACGAGGAGAAGAACGGCGACCTCGCCGGTTTCCTCGCCTGCGCGGCCGACATGGAGCACTTCATCTCCACGGTCGTGTCCACCGCCGACCAGGTCGGGGCCAGGCTCGGCTCCAGCAAGCGGATCACCGTCTCGTTCGACGAGTGGAACGTCTGGTACATCAGCCGCTTCCAGTCGGCGCCGCCCCCGCCGGACTGGCCGGTCGCGCCGCCGCTGCTGGAGGACCACTACCACCTCGCCGACGCCGTGGCCCTCGGCAGCCTGATCATCACGCTGCTGCGGCACAGCGACCGGGTCGCGGCGGCCTGCCTGGCCCAGCTCGTGAACGTGATCGCGCCCATCATGACCGAGCCCGGCGGCAGGGCCTGGCGGCAGACGACCTTCCACCCGTTCGCGCAGGCGGCGCGGTACGCCAGGGGCGAGGTCGTACGGGTCGAGCCCGCCTGCCCGTCGTACGAGACCGCCGAGTTCGGCGAGGTGCCCGTGCTCCACGCGGTCGCCACCCACGACGGGGAGGACACGACGCTGTTCGTGGTCAACAGGTCGGTGGGCGAGCCCGTGGAGCTGGAGCTCGACGCGCGGGCGCTGGGAGCCGTCGGCGGCACGGCTGGGGGCGCCGTCCGGATCGCCGAGGCGACGACCCTCACGCACGAGGACGTGTACGCCCGCAACACGGCCGACGACCCCGGGCGGGTGACGCCACGGCCCAACACCGATCACCGCGGCGATCCGCTCCGGATCGTGCTGCCGCCGGTCTCCTGGAACGTGATCAGGCTGTCGAAGGCCTGAGGCGCGCCGCCGCTACGGCGGCTTTCCGGCAGGGGAGTCGTCCTCGTCCCATTCCAGGTGGTCCACGACGTCGACGACTCCACTGACCCGGCGCGTCATCCGTACGGCGACCCGCGCGTCGCTGTGCCGGTCCACCCTGCCGGTGAGCGTCACCACGCCCTGATGGACGTGGACGACCGCCCTGGAGGTGTCCACCCACAGGCTCCGGCCGAGGATCTCCACGCGCACCTCGCGTTCGATCTCGCCGTCGGCGCGTACGAACGTCTTGAGCAGGTCGTGCCGGCTGAGGACGCCCTTCAGCCGGCCCTCGGCGTCCACGACGGGCAGCCGCTTGACCCCGTGCTCGTCCATGAGGCGTGCCGCCGCGACCGTGGTCGTTCCGGGGGTGATGGTGACGGCGGGGGAGGTCATCAACTCGGCGGCCGTCTCGCCGGTCGCTTTGGCCCGCGCCCCGCTCTCCTGTCCGAGGCGGTCGCGCAACCGTGCGCGCAACGGCGGCCGGTATCCCTCGCGGTAGTACTGCTCCCTGAACTCCTCCTTGCGCAGCAGGTCGGCCTCGGACACGACGCCGAGCACCCGGCCGTCCTCGTCCACGACGGGAACGGCGCTCACGGCGCGGGCGATCAGCACTTCGGCGATGTCCCTGAACGACGTGCCGGCGTGGACGGACGCGACGTCCGTGGTCATGACGTCCTGCACCTTCATGTGCATGGCGGCCTCCTTCCGGTCGCGGTCGCGGTCGCGGGTCCGGGGACAGGTCCGCGACTTCCATCACACGCCCGGGGCGCACCGGCGGGCAGGGCCGAAGGTCCCGCGGCCCTCCCGGCGGGCGGAAGTCCCGGCGTCTGAGGACTTTGGTCTGCTGCGCCCTGGGCAGCGGACACGGTGCGATGGTGGCCGGGAGCACCAACCCCCCGCGCCCGCGTAGCGCTTGAGCACAGGAGGCAGAGCACATGGCCGGACAGATCGTCGTCGCCGTCGACGGATCGAAGCCTGCGACGGCGGCGCTGGAATGGGCGGCGGACGACGCGCGGCGCCGGGGAGCGGCGCTGAGGATCGTCCATGTGCGCGAACCGTGGGCGCACGAGTACCCGTTCCACGCGGTCGAGGGCTTCGCCCAGTCCTACAGCGAGTTCTGCGAGGGTGTGCTCGCCGCGGCCGCCGCCCGCGCCCGCGAGATCGCCCCCGATCTGGAGGTGACCACGGAGCTGGCGGAGGGGACGGTCGTCGAGACGCTGCGCGCCGGGTCGTCCGGGGCGCAGGCCCTCGTGGTCGGCAGCCGGGGGATGGGCGGGTTCTCCGGACTGCTCCTCGGGTCGGTCGGTCTCGGCCTGGCCGGTCACGCGGAAGTTCCCGTCGTGGTCGTGCGCAAGCCGCACCGCGACGAGTACCACGAGGTCGTCGTCGGCTTCGACGGGTCACCCCATTCGGAGGCGGCCCTGGAGTTCGCCTTCGAGGAGGCCCGGGCGCGGCGCGGCCGGGTCCACGCGGTTTACGCCTGGGAGATGCCGACGTTCTCGCCCTTCGCCGTCGGTTACGGTGCGATGCTCGAGGAGATCTACGACAACGAGTCGCGCGCGGCGCGGCTGCGGCTGGCGCCGTGGCGTGACAAGCACCCGGACGTCCCGCTCGTCGAGTCGGCGGTCTGCGGCCACCCGGTCCCGGCGCTGGCGGACGCCTCGCTCGTGGCCGACCTCGTGGTCGTCGGCTCCCGAGGGCTGGGCGGTGTGCACGGCGCGCTGATCGGCTCGGTCAGCCACGCGATGCTGCACCGCGCGCACTGCCCCGTCGCGGTCGTACGGCCCCGCGACGGCGGGCGCTGAGGTCCGGCGCGGTGGAGGGCGCCCCCGATCTCCGGATCGTCTACCGCCGAGGCCGACAGAAATCTACAACGTAAAGGCGCACGCCCGAAAAGTGACACATATGCGGCAAGTGCCACTGAAGGCAATGGGCCACATGTGCGAGCTGTTTCTCCTCTATGCCAGTTCTGCCTGTAACTCCAACTACTTCTCCGGGCCGGTTGTTCTGATCGGCATAAGGAGGAAATAATTAGTACAGGATTTCGAATCTATTGGGGGTGTGATGGATCTTTTCGACTTCGATCCTCCACACCCTCGTCGTTCGAACATCACCGATAACGGCTGGTGGGATCGATTGGTCGCCGATTCGCCGTTGTGGTCCTCCGAGGGTTCGCTCGCCCGTGACGATTGCGGCGTCGGCTTTGTGGACGGCGGGCACGTGGGTGGCTCATCCATGAATGACGGCCCTGCCTGTGGCCCTGTCGATGGCGCTCCCACCGATGACCAAGCCACAAGCGACGGTGCCGGTGATTCCGAGGCCGGTGCCGGTCGGAATAGGGGCCGGTCGTCGTGGGTGCTGGTTGGTTCTGTTCGTGAGTCGGCGCAGGCGTTGGCGTTGGCGGCGGTTCCGGATGATGTGGATATCTGCCTGGCCGAGGCCGAGGAGTTGTTGTTCGCGCGGGATCGGATCACGTGTGCTCTTGCTGATCGGGTGGGGCGGGTGCATCGGGCGGGGCAGGCCAAGCGGCATGGGCATGCCTCCACGCGTAGCTGGTTGCGCACCGCAGGAGGGATGAGCGTGGCGGGTGCGGGCCGGCTGCTGACCCTGGGGGTGGAGTTGGCCCGTCTGCCGCGGGTGCGGGAGATGTTCGCCGCGGGTGGGTTGGCGGCGGGGGTGGTGGAGGCCATCTGTGCGGCGGTTTCGGGTCTGTCGGATGAGCAGGCCGGTTTGGCCGAGCCGATCCTGGTGGAGTTGGCGGGCAGGGCGGGGGCGGCGGAGGTGGCCAAGGCGGGGCGTTATCTGCGGGCGGTGCTGGATCCCGATGGTGAGGACCGCGATGAGCGGGCCGATTACGGGCGGCGGTTCCTGCGGGTCCGCCCGGGCAGGGGCGGCGGGCTGGAAGGGGAGTTCTATCTGCCGCGTGAGCATGCCGCGCGGTTGCAGGCGTTGCTGGAGGCTTATGCCAGGCCCAGGGCGGAGGGTGATGACCGGCCGCTGCGGGTGCGTCAGGCGGATGCGTTCATGGCGTTGCTGGAGGAGAAGATCGCCGCCGAGCTCCTGGTCCTGGTCAACGCCGAATCCCTCCCCACCGACCCCGCTCCTGAGCCCGACACCGACCCCGCCCATAAGCCCGACACCGGCCACCCCGCGAGCACCGACCAGAGCGCTGCCAACAGCGCCGACCGCCCCGAGACCTTCGGGACCCCCGAGGCTCCCGAGGACACCCAGGCCACCGAAGACGTGCAGGACAGCCACGGCACCGGGCACACCGAAGGCGCCCGGAACGCTCAGGGCGCCGAGACGCCCGTGGTCAGCCGGGTCAGCGGGGGCAGCCGGGACGGCTGGGGGTCATGGTGGGGTGAGTGGCGATCGTCTGATCCTCCTGGCGACGCCTCTGCCCCTTACACCCACGCCGGGCCTCGGCCTGCGGGGGAGGACCGGCATGGGCCGGGAAACGCGGAGAGGCCGTCCGGCACGCGGGGAGCAGAGCCGGTGGCGTCACCGGGACCAGAACCGGGGTCGCCACGGAGAGCAGAGCCGGTGGCGTCACCGGGGTCGTCACCGGGGGCAGAGCCGGGAGCGTCGGCCGGAGGGCTGCCGGGGGCGGGGCTGGGCGCGGCGTGGGGGACGGTGTTGGGTCCACTGCTGGGGACGGCGCCGGGGTTGTTGCTGGCGACCGGGCAGG
>NZ_JBFAOO010000318.1:0-5499 GCF_040675265.1 Microbispora sp. NPDC049633 | reverse complement strand
GGGGGGCGGCGACGGCGCCGCCAACGTGCGGCGGTACGTCGCCGCCGCGGGCATGGCGGGTTGGCCCGTGCTGTCGGAGCCGAACGGCGGCGGCCGGTACGGCGACCACGCGATCTCGACCTACCACTTCCTGCTGGGCGACCAGGAGTGGGCCGACGCCCACCGGCCGGACGTCGTGGTCACCCTCGGCCGCCCCGGGCTGTCACGCCCGCTGCTGTCGTGGCTGCGCCGGGCCGAGGAGCACATCGTCGTGGCCCCCGACCTGACCCGGTGGCCCGACCCGACGCGTTCGGCGACCCAGGTGGCCCAGGCCGTGGAGATCCCGATCGCCGCGGGAGGGGACGCCTGGCTGCGTGCCTGGCGGCACGCCGACCAGCTGGCCCGCGAGGCGCTCGACACGGTGCTCGACTCCTCCGGGCTGACCGAGCCGCGGCTGGCCAGGGACCTCGTCGAGGTGCTGCCCAACGGGTCGCTGCTGTTCTGCGGCTCGTCCATGCCGATCCGCGACCTCGACCAGGCCATGCGCCCCCGGCGAGGGCTGCGGCTCATGGCCAACCGGGGCGCCTCGGGCATCGACGGCCTGGTCTCCACCGCCGTCGGGGCCGCGCTCGCCCACAACGGGCCGGCGTACGCGCTGATCGGCGACCTGACTCTCCTGCACGACCAGAACGGGCTGATCCTCGGTCCGCGCGAGCCCCGGCCCGACCTGTGCCTGGTAGTGGTGAACAACGACGGCGGCGGGATCTTCTCGCTGCTGCCGCAGGCCGCGATCGAGGACCCGTTCGAGCGGGTCTTCGGCACCCCGCACGGCGTGGACTTCGGCTACCTGGCCGCCGCCAGCGGATTGCCGTACGCGCTGGTGGATGATCCCGAGGAGCTGTCCAGGGCGATCAAGGGGGACGGCCTGCGGATGGTGGAGGCGCGCACCGACCGGGCGCGCAACGCGGCCGTCCACGTCGCGATGCGCGAGGCCGTACGCGCCGCCATGCGCGGTTGATCGTTTCCAGGTCGGACGCCCGGTCGCGCCCGTCCTTCCGCAGGCTTACCCCTGTTGGTCCTTCCGGCGGATGCCGCACTCGCGGGGCGACGGCAGAATGGGTGCTGTTTCCCCGCCATGAGGAGTGAGATGCACGTCGACGAGTGGCTGCAGACCATCCCGTCCGTCTGGGTCTACGTGCTCGTGGGCGCCGTCATCGGGCTGGAGAGCCTGGGCATCCCGCTCCCGGGTGAGATCGTGCTGGTGAGCGCCGCGCTGCTGTCGTCCAGAGGAGTCGTGGACCCGCTGATCGTCGGGATCTGCGCGAGCGGCGGGGCGATCATCGGGGACTCGATCGGCTACCTGATCGGCCGAAGGGGCGGACGGCCGCTGTTCGACCGCCTGGGGCGGCGCTTCCCCAAGCACTTCGGCCCGGCGCACATCGCCAAGGCGGAGCAGGTGTTCAACCGCCACGGCATGTGGGCGGTGTTCTTCGGCCGCTTCGTCGCCCTGCTGCGGATCCTCGCCGGGCCGCTGGCCGGCGCCCTGCACATGCCCTACTGGCGCTTCCTCGTCGCCAACATTCTCGGCGGTGTGGTGTGGGCCGGTGGGACCACGGCCGCGATCTACTACCTGGGCGTGGTGGCCGACAAGTGGCTCAAGGGCTTCTCCTGGGTCGGGCTGGTGATCGCCGTCCTGTTCGGGCTGGGCACCACGGTGTGGCTGAAGCGCAAGGCCGCCAAGGCGGCCGCCGAGGAGAGCGTGCCGGAGACCGTCAGCGCCTCCTGACGCGCCGTCCGTTTTCCGCCAGCCCCGCGGACGGCCGCGAGGCCACCATGAGGGCATGCCGTACGAGATCAGGGCCATCGCGCCCGACGTGCTTGACCAGCTGAGGAAGACCGACGACGCCGGGCGCCGGCCGCGCCGGATCGTCGAGAGCGAGGGCGGCAACCCGCTGCGCTGCTGCCTGCGCCGCTCCCGGCGCGGGGAGGCGATCCTGCTCGCGGCCTACGCGCCGCTGCGCCGCTGGGCGCTGGAGACCGGCGCGGACCCCGGCGCGTACGAGGAGGTCGGGCCGGTGTTCGTGCACGAGGAGCCGTGCGGGGGACCGGTGCCGGGCTACCCCGCGGCCATGGGCGGCCCGCGGCGGGTCTTCCGCACCTACCGCGCCGACGGGTCCATCCTGAACGGGCACCTCGTGGACGCGCACCAGTCGGCCGACCCTCTCGCGGCCTCGATCCTCCTGGACACCCTGCTGGAGGACCCGGAGGCGGCGCTGGTCCACGTGCGGGCCGTGGAGTTCGGCTGCTTCCTGTTCGAGGTACGGCGCGTCGTGTTGGACAATCCCACTACGGGCGGCGTGCCGGTTCGTTGAGCCGGACGAAGCAGCGGCCGGTAAGGACGCCTAGCGTTCGGGCGACGGCCCCGGCGACGGAAGGACCCTTCGATGGCTGACGCGGCAGGACGATGGGGGACGCGGCTCGGTGAGCTGATCGCCGAGTACGAGGTCCCCGGCGCGTCCCTGGCATGCCTGCACGAGGGAGAGGTCCGCGAGTTCGCCGCCGGCGTGCTCAACGTCGCCACCGGCGTCGAGGCGACTCCCGACTCCCTCTTCCAGATCGGCTCGATCACGAAGCTGTGGACCTCGACGCAGATCATGCTGCTGGCCGAGCAGGGGCGGGTCACCCTCGACACCCCCGTGCGGGAGATCCTGCCGGAGTTCCGGGTCGCGGACCCGGAGGTGACCAAGAGGGTCACGCTCCGGCACCTGCTGTCGCACACCTCGGGCATCGACGGTGACCTGTTCCTCGACACGGGCCGGGGCGACGACTGCCTGGAAAGGTACGTCGAGGCCTGCGCGGACCTCGCGCAGAACCACCCGCTCGGGGCCACCCAGTCGTACTGCAACTCCGGCTTCTCCGTCGCCGGGCGGGTGGTCGAGCGCCTGACAGGCAAGGTGTGGGACGCCGCGCTGCGCGAGCAGATCGTCGAGCCGCTGGGCCTGACCCACACCTGGACCCTGCCGGAGGACGTCCTGCGGTTCCGCGCGGCCATGGGCCACATCGACGGTGTGCCGGCGCCGATGTGGGGCCTGATGCGCTCGGGGGGGCCGGCCGGGCTGATCTGTGCCCGTGCCGCCGACGTCGTGGCCTTCGCCCGCGCCCATCTGGAAGGCGGCCTGCTCGCCGATCCCCGCGCGATGTGGGAGCCGCAGGTGGACATCCCGAACCCGCACACCCTGGGCAGGCAGTGGGGGATCGGCTGGATCCTCGACGAGTGGGACGGCCGCCGGGTGATCTCGCACGGCGGCAACACGATCGGCCAGGCCGCCATGCTCTGGGCGGTCCCCGAGGCGGGCGCCGTCGTGTGCCTGCTGGCCAACGGCGGCCAGACCGGCGCCTTCCAGCACGCCGTGGCCACCGAGTTGTTCGGCGACCTGCTCGGCGTGGCCGTCCCGCCCGTGCTCGGACCTCCGGCCGAGCCGTACGAGACCGACGTGGAGCGGTACGCCGGTGTCTACGAGCGAATCGGCACGCGGATCACGATGACCGTGCGCGACGGAGCCCTGGCGACGCACATCGAGGCCACCGGGGCCCTCGCCGGCGTGCAGCCGCCCGTGGACCTCGACCTCGTGCCGGTGGACGACGTCACGTTCGTCGGCCGCCCGCAGGGGCGGCCCGACTGGTGGTCGGCGGTGTTCTTCCGGCTCCCCGACGGCACGCCGTACGTCCACCTCGGCGCGCGGGCCACGCCCAGGACCGGCTGAGGCGGGGGATGAACACGCGGCCGCGCGCCAGCCTGCGCCGGGTCCTGGAGGACATCGGCAGCACCGTGCTCGACGTGGCCGCCTCACCCGGTGACCTCGACGCCGAGGTCACCGGGGTGCACATCCACGACCCCATGGACGAGCCGCCGCTGCAGGAGGGGGCTCTCGTGCTCGCCGTCGGGGTGGACTCGGCCGAGCGGATACGGGCTCTGCTCGACGCGGCCGGTCCGGTGGCCGGCATCGTGGTGAAGCAGCCGGTGGAGATCGACGAGCCGCTCCGCGCGAGGGTCCGGGAGACCGGGGTCGCGGTGCTCGGCCTCACCCGCGCCGCCTCCTGGGCCCAGGTGGCGGCGCTGCTGCGCTCCCTGCTGGCCGAACTGCGGGACCCGCTGCCGGACGAGTCGCCGGACGGCCTGTTCTCGCTGGCCAACGCCGTGTGCGCGCTGCTGGACGCACCGGTGACCATCGAGGACCGCTCCTCGCGGGTGCTGGCGTACTCCGAGCGGCAGGAGGAGGCCGACCCCGGGCGGGTGGCGACCGTGCTCGGCCGTCAGGTGCCGGAGCGGTACCGGCGGATGCTGCAGGAAGGGGGCGTCTTCCGCCGGCTCTACCAGAGCCGTGAGCCGATCTACATCGAACTGCACGACGAGGGGATCAACCGGGCGGCGGTGGCCGTCCGCTCGGGCGACGAGATCCTCGGCTCCATCTGGGCCGCCGTGCGCGAGCCGCTGAGCGAGCAGCGGCGGCGCGCCCTCGCCGACGCCGCGAAGATCGTCGCGCTGCAGCTTCTGCGGCAGCGCGCCGGGGCCGACACCAGCAGGCGGCTGCGCGCCGACCTCCTGGCGACCGTGCTCGCCGGCGGCCGCGACGCCGCGGAGGCGGCGGGCCGGCTGGGCGTGGCGAGCGAACGCCTGTGCGTGCTCGCGGCCCAGCTCACCGAGGAGGCGTACGACGACGCCGCCCGGCTGGAGAGCGACCGGCAGCGGTTCTGCGACGCTCTCGCCCTGCACGTCGGGGCCATCCATCCGAAGGCCGCCGCCGCGCTGGTCGGCTCGGTGGCCTACGCCGTGCTGCCCCTGCAGGCCGGCGGGCAGGAGGAGGCGCGGGCCGTACGCGTGGCGGAGAGTTTCCTGACCAGGGTCGGCCCCCGGCACGCGGCCAACATCGGCGTGGGCCGCTTGGCGGCCGACCTCGCCGAGGTGGCCCGGTCGCGGGCCGACGCCGACCGGGCGCTACGGGTGCTGCGTGCCGGGGGCGCCTCCGGCCAGGCGGCCGGGTACACGAGCGTGCACTTCGAGGCGTTGCTGCTCCAGTTCTCCGACCTGGTCCGGGCGGAGAAGCAGGCGCCCACCGGGCCGTACGAACGGCTGCTCGCGTACGACGCCGAGCACGGCAGCGAGCTGGTCGCCACGCTGCGGGCCTATCTGGACGCCTTCGGCGACGTCAACGCCGCCGCCGCGCGGGTCCACGTGCACGCCAACACGTTCCGCTACCGCCTCAAGCGGTTGACCGAGATCGGCGGGCTGGACCTGTCCGACCCCGACGCGCGGCTCAGCGTCATGCTCCAGATGCGCATCTTCGGCCGGTAGCAGATCGTGCGCGCGGCCGACGCCGTGCGCCCCGATCTCACCGCCGACGAGGAACTGCGGCGACTTCCGGGCCGGGTCACCGAGCCGCCCGATCGCGGAGGTGGGTCCGGATCTGCCCGTGCCGGACGGCGCCGTGGTCGTCGACGCCACCGGGGGCATCGTCATGC
>NZ_JBFAOO010000317.1:0-5561 GCF_040675265.1 Microbispora sp. NPDC049633 | reverse complement strand
CGACGCGGCATCCTCCGGCACCGACCGCAGCGCGACGGCGGGGGCGAGCGGGCCGGCGACCGGGGAGACTGCGGCCGAGGCCGCCCGTCCGCTCCGGTCCCCCGCGAAGCCCGTACGGGTGCCCGCCGGGGTGACGGCCGGGTACGCCGTGGTCGACGTGACCACGGGCAAGACGGTCGTCCAGCGGCAGCAGCACCACCGGTTCCGGTCGGCGTCGGTGGTGAAGATCCTCATCGCGACCGACTACCTGGAGCGGCACAAGGGCGCCGTTCCCGCCCGGGACAAGGCGCTCCTGACGCCCATGCTGCGCGGCAGCGACGACGACGCGGCGACGGCCCTGTGGCGGCGCGGCGGCCAGGGCGAGATCGTCCGCCGCATGGCCCGCCGGATCGGCCTGACCGAAACCACCCCGCCGCCCGCGGCCAAACCCGGGTTCTGGGGCTACACCGCCATCAGCGCGGCCGACATCGCGCTCGTCTACCGGTATCTGCTGCGGCGGGCCGAACCCCGCGTCCGCGACTTCGTCCTCGGCAACCTGCGCGATGCGTCGAAGTGCGCGAGCGACGGCTTCGACCAGTACTTCGGGATTCCGCGTGCCGTCCCCCGGCCCTGGGCGATCAAGCAGGGATGGTCGGGATACGGGGCGGCTCCTCCCGTGAAGTGCATCCGCGCCACGGTGGCGTCACACCGTATCGGGGCGGTCACAATGGGCGGCAACCCGGTTGATTTCGGCCGTCCGGTGCTCCACACTACTGGCGTGATCGGCGACCGGCTGATCATGGTGGTGCTCACCATGCAGCCCTCGGGGGCGTCCTTCACGAAGTCGGCGGAGCGGGTGACGAAGCTGGCGAGAGACCTCTATCTCAGCGTCGCCTAGCGTGTCCGGTTCGTACGGGAGGGGCCGTTCTGTTTAGAGGCAGGGCCGCCGGGCAGCGATCACGCGTGCTCTCCCTCCTCTCTGAAAGCTGGTCGGCGATGGGTTTCCCGTGGGGATTGCTCGGCCGGGACATGGCGGTCGATCTCGGCACAGCCAACACGCTCGTGTACGTGCGCAAGAAGGGCGTCGTCCTCGACGAGCCCTCGGTGGTGGCGATCAACCTGCACACGGACAGGATCGTGGCGGTCGGGACCGCGGCGAAGGAGATGATCGGGCGCACCCCGCCCCACATCGCCACGCTGCGCCCGCTCAAGGACGGTGTGATCGCCGACCTCGACGCGGCCGAGCGCATGTTGCGGCACTTCATCCAGGTGGCGCACAAGAACCGTTACCTGGCCAAGCCCCGGGTCGTCGTCGCCGTGCCGAGCGGCACCACGAGCGTGGAGCAGCGCGCGGTCAGGGAGGCGGCGTACGAGGCGGGCGCGCGCCGTGTCCACATCATCGAGGAGCCGATGGCCGCGGCGATCGGCGCAGGGCTCAACGTGGGGGACACGACCGGCAACATGGTCGTGGACATCGGCGGCGGCACGACGGAGGTCGCGATCGTCTCGCTCGGCGGGGTGGTCGTCTCGAAGTCCGTGCGGGTCGGCGGCGACGAGCTCGACGAGGCGATCGTCAACTACGTCAAGAAGGAACACTCCCTGATGCTCGGCGAGCGCACGGCCGAGCACATCAAGATCAAGATGGGGAGCGCGCTGCCGGGCGGCGACGACGAGACCTCGCTGCCGATCCGGGGCCGCGACCTGGTGACCGGCCTGCCCAAGACCGCCACGATCAACCGGGCGCAGGTCAGGGAGGCGATCGAGGACCAGGTCCAGACGATCGTCGACGCCGTGCAGACCACGCTCGACCAGTGCCCGG
The DNA here is from genome assembly GCF_040675265.1 of Microbispora sp. NPDC049633. Classification (NCBI taxonomy): domain Bacteria; kingdom Bacillati; phylum Actinomycetota; class Actinomycetes; order Streptosporangiales; family Streptosporangiaceae; genus Microbispora; species Microbispora sp. NPDC049633. Next base: position 3,763 of record NZ_JBFAOO010000317.1, on the reverse strand, counting down.
CCGAGCTGGCGGGGGACCTCATCGACAACGGCATCGTGCTGACCGGCGGCGGCGCGCTGCTCGAGGGGCTGGCAGAACGGCTCGGAGACGCCGTCGGCATGCCGATCCACCTCGTCGACCAGCCGCTCCAGTCGGTGGTGCAGGGCGCGGGCCGGTGCGTCGAGCGCTTCGACGACATGCAGGACGTGTTCCTTCCCGAAACGCGTCGATGAGAGCCGCCGGACGCCGGACGCCCGTGCTGCTGGCGCTCGTCTCCGTCGCCCTGATCGTCGCCGACACCCTGACGCCGCTCGACCCGTTGCGGGCGTTCGGGTCGGCCGTGTTCGGCGGGCTGGAGAACGCGGCGTCCGCCGGCGTCCGCTGGGCGCCGGGGCAGCGGCGCGTGGCCGAGCTCGAAGCCGAGAACGCCCGGTTGCGCGCCGAGCTGCTCGCCGCCCGTCGCGTGACCCCCTCCCCCGCCCCGGCCGACGGCTACCGGGCCGTGCCCGCTCATGTCGTCGGCTTCGGCCGGGACGGCACGGTCACCGTCGACGCCGGCTCCGAGGGCGGCGTCGCCCGAGACATGACCGTGTTCGACGGGAACGGGCTGGTCGGCCGGGTCCTGCGATCCGGACCCGGTACGGCGACGGTCCAGCTCGCCACCGCCTCCGGCGCCTCGATCGGCGCACGGCTCGAGGGCTCGCGGGAGGTCGGCCTGGTGACCGGCGTCCCCGAGCGCGGGCTGCTGCGGCTGAGCCTGCTCAACCCCTCCGCCGAGGTGAAGCCGGGCGACCGGGTGGTGACGCTGGGCTCGCGCGACATGCGGCCGTACGTGCCGGACGTGCCGATCGGCGCCGTGGTCGCGGTCGAGCCCGCGCCGGACGCGCTGACCAGGACGGCGCTCGTGCGGCCCTTCGCCCGCTTCACCGCGCTCGACCTCGTCACCGTGGTCCTCGGACCGCTGCCGGACGCCGCGGCCCCGGCGAAGAGCGGCCCAGGCCAGAGCAGCGCGGACAAGAGCAGCGCAGATAAGAGCAGCGCAGATAAGAGCAGCGCAGATAAGAGCAGCGCAGACAAAAGCAGCACGGAGAAAGCGAAGGGGGCGTGATGAAGGCGGTCATCCTGTCCTTGCTCGTCGTCCTCGTCGCACCGGTGCTCCAGGTCGCCGTGGTCAACGGGTCGGCGCTGCCCGGCGGCGGGCCCGACGTCGTGCTGATCGGCGTCGTCGCGCTCGCGCCGCTGCTGCGGCCCAGGCCGGAGGCCAGGGGTTTGCCGGAGCGGGGCGCCGCGGGAGGAGGGGCGGAGGCGTTCCTCGGGTTCGCCGCGGGCCTGGCCGCCGACATCGCGCCGCCCGCCGACCACACCATCGGGCGGCTCGCCCTGGTTCTGTGCCTGGCCGGGTGGGCGTGCACGCGGCTCACCTCGGGCGCGACGGCCGGACGGCGGGCCGTCGTCGCCACCGCCGTGGCCCTGGGCGCGGCGCTCGCCGGGGGCGTGCTCGCGGCCCTGCTCGACGGGACGCCCTGGGGCACGGCCCTCGCGCCCGCCGCCCTCGCCTGGACCGCCGGGCTGGCCGCGCTCGTGACCGCGGCGCTCGCCCTGCTGCCCCGCCGCCGGTCGTTCGGGCGGGTGCGCAGACCGCGGGACAGACCACGCGATCCGTACGCGCCCGGGAGGCGGCTTGCGTAGGAGCGTCCACCGCGCCCGTCTCACGTTCGTGTTCGTCGTGGTGACCGCGCTCATGCTGACCCTGCTCGGCCGCCTGTGGTACCTCCAGGTCGTCACCGGCCCGACGTACGTCAGGGCGGCCACGGAGGCGCGGGTGCGCTCGGTCGTGCTGCCGCCGGTGCGGGGGCGGATCCTCGACGTGCGCGGCCGGCCGCTGGTGGCCAACGAGACCAAGCCGCAGGTGTCGGTGGACTACATGGCCCTCATCCACCAGCCCGACGGCGGGAAGGACGTGCTGACCCGGCTCGCCCGGGCGCTGGGCCGGCCGTACCAGGAGATCGCCGACCGGGCGCGGCTGTGCTCCGCGAACATGCCCCGGCCGTGCTGGCCCGGCTCGCCGTACCAGCCCATCGTCGTCGCGGACGACGTGAGCGTGCGCACGGCGCTGTGGATCGCCGAGCGGCAGAGCGAGTTCCCCGGCGTCAGCACGGCGTTGCGGCCGGTCAGGACCTACCCGCTCGGCTCGGCCGCGGCGCACGTGCTCGGCTACCTGCAGCCGCCCTCCCCCGACGACCCCGAGGGCGGCCCGGAGCTGATCGGCCGCGACGGCCTGGAGGCGGAGTACGACCGCGAGCTGGCCGGGCGGACCGGCATCCGGCAGATGGCGGTGGACAGCACGGGCAAGGTCACCGGCCTGGTCCGCGAGGAGGCCGCCGTGGCCGGGGACACCCTGGTGACCAGCATCGACGCGCGCGTCCAGGAGGTGGCCGAGCGGGCGCTGACCCGGGCGGTGACCGCCGCGCGCAAGCGGGGCGAGCCCGCCGACAGCGGCGCGGCGGTGGTGCTGGAGGCGAAGACCGGGCGGGTGACGGCGATCGCGGACTATCCCACCTACGACCCGGGCGTGTGGACCGGGGGCATCTCGCAGCGCGACTACGAGGACCTGCCGCTGGTCAGCGCCGCCGTGCAGGGGCAGTGGCCGCCGGGCTCGACGTGGAAGGTGACCTCGACCGCCGCGGCGGCGAAGGCGGGCTACTCGCTGCGGGCCTCCTACGACTGTCCCGGCGGCTACAAGATCGGCGGCCGGGTGTTCCACAACTTCGAGAGCGCCGAACTCGGCCGGATGGACATGCGCCGGGCGCTGGTGGTGTCGTGCGACACGATCTTCTACCGGTTCGCGGAGAAGATGTGGCAGCGCGACGGCGGGCTCAATCCGGTCAAACGGCCCAAGGACCCGATGCAGGCGATGGCCGAAGAGTTCGGGTTCGGCACCGCCACCGGCGTCGACCTGCCGCACGAGGCGGCGGGCAGGGTGCCCGGCCGCGCCTGGAAGAAGGCCAACTGGGAGCGGACCAAGGCCGACTCCTGCCGCCGCGCCAAGACCGGCTATCCGGAGATGTCCGACCGCAAGCGAGCGGCCTACCTCAAGGCGCTCGCCTCCGACAACTGCCGCTCCGGTGGCGTCTGGTGGGCCGGTGACGCGGCCAACTTCTCGATCGGGCAGGGCGACGTGCTGGTGACACCGCTCCAGCTCGCCCGGGGGTACGCCGCGCTCGCCAACGGCGGCACGGTCTTCAGCCCCAGGATCGGCAAGCAGGTCGTGCGAGCCGACGGCACCGTGGTCCGCACGATCACCCCGCCCGTCGTGGGCAAGGTCGACGCGTCGCGCAAGACGCTGCGGTTCATCCGCGACTCGCTGGCCGGCGTGCCGCGCACCGGCACCGCCGCCGGGGCGTTCGACGGGTACGCGTTCAAGCGCCTGCCGATCGCCGGGAAGACCGGCACCGCCGAGGCGTACGGCAGGCGGGACACCTCGTGGTTCGCCTCCTTCGGCCCGCTGAAGAAGCCCAAGTATGTCGTGGTGGTCGTCGTCTCCCAGGGCGGTACGGGCGGGACCACGGCGGCCCCGGCCGCGCGGGAGATCTGGGAGGGCATCGCCGCCCTCGGTCACGGCAAGAAGAGCAAGCACAAGAAGGACGACGGGGGAACGCGATGACGACGCTCGGTCCCCTGTCCGTACGGCTGCCGGCGGGCCGCGCGACGAGGCGCCGGTCGCAGGCTCGCCTCGCCCTGCTCCCCGCGTTGGGGCTGGTGCTGCCCGCCGCCGCGTTGTCGG
>NZ_JBFAOO010000316.1:0-5569 GCF_040675265.1 Microbispora sp. NPDC049633 | reverse complement strand
CACGGACGACAAGCCGCCCCCGGGTTCCGCGCCCGCCGCCGGGAATCGGCGGCGACATCGGGCTGGACGCCGGGGCAGGTCGCAACTGTCGGTGCCCTCCAATACGGTCGTCTCGGCACGCGGAGCCCCGCCCGCGATCTGGCGGGCGGGACTCCGCGATCGGGCGGGTGCGACACGGATCCGAGGCAATGGATCCGTGACACGGATTGGGGGGCCGGATGGCGGAACGCAGGGCGCTTGACCTCGACTCGCCGGCGATCAGCGATCGGTTCAGGCTGTTCAACTTCACCAGGCGTGACGACCATGTGGCCTACCTGTGGGTGCTGCGGGCCATGGACCGGCTGCGGGAGGTGCACCAGGTCCAGGTGGACGCGGGCGAGGTGCAGGCGGCCCTCACCGAGCTCGCCCGGCTCCACGACGAGGTGCCCACCTTCGACGGCAACCTGCGCGACCGGCTGGACGCCCTGTACGAGGACGGCGTGGTGCACCGGTTCGACGACGCCTCGCGGGCCGGCAACCTCGTCCGCTACCGCAACAGGCAGTCGGTCTATCAGTTCAGCGAGCTCGGCTACTGGGCGTACACCTCGGTGGAGGGCCTGCTCGCGGCCCGCATCCAGGACGCGAACCTGTCGCGCCTGGTCTTCTCCGACATCCTGGAGGACCTCAAGGCGCTGGCGGCGGCCAACCGCGCGGGGCAGGGCGAGCAGGTCTACCGCCGGCTGTCCCGGCTGGACTCGGTGATGGAGGACATGGGACGCCGCTCCGCGCACTTCCACGTGACGCTCGGCGAGATCATCCGCTCCACCGACGCCTCTCCGGAGACGTTCCTGCGCTACAAGAACGCGCTGCTGACGCACATGTCCGAGTTCATGGCGGAGCTCGACCGCTATCTGCCCCGCCTGGCCGCGGCCGTACGGGACGTCGAGACGAGCGGCCTGACCTCCCTGCTCGACCGCGCGGCGGCGGCGGACGAGCGGCCCTTCATGGACCGCCACGAGCGGCTGGAGGACTGGCGCCGCCGCTGGTCCGTGCTGCGGGCGTGGTTCGCGCCCGAGGGGCCGGGGGAGTCCCGGGCGGGGGAGCTGCGCAACGCGACGCGCGTCGCGGTGTCGGGGGTGATCGCGCTGCTGCGGCAGATCTCGGAGGCGCAGCGCGGCGGCGTCAACCGGGCGACCCAGCTGCGGCACCTGGCCGAGTGGGTCTGGAACGCGCCGGACGAGGGCGCCGCCCACGCGCTGATGGGCGCGGCGTTCAACCTGCGCAGCGCCCGGCACCTGGGCGCGGCCCACGAGGACACCGAACAGATCTCGCCCAGGAACACATGGTGGGACGCGCCGGGGGTGGAGGTGTCGGTCACGCTCTTCCGCAGCGGGAAGGCGCCCACGACGGGCGTGCCCACGCCGGTGCGCGGCAACCCCGGCGCGCGGGCCGCGCTGCGCCGCGAGCAGGCCGCGGAGCGGGCGGCCGAGCGCGAGGCCGCCGGCCACCTGGTGGGGATGGGCGCGCACGGCCGGGAGCTCGACGACGCGGAGACCAGAGTCCTGCTGAAGCTGATGACGCGGGCGCTGGAGGGACGCACGGTCGTCGCCGGCCGCCTGAAGAGGGGCTCCGGCGCCGACGACGCCGTGATGATCCGGCTCGTGCCGTCCGACGGCGGGAGCGCGGTGCGCACCGCGCGGGGACTGCTCCACCTGCCCGGGTTCCGGGTCGAGATCGCCGGTCGGACGCCGGTGGCGGGTTCGGGGACGGGGGGTTCCCGGTGACGACTGCCCGCACGCGTGTCGGCGCCCGGGCCGCCGTCGGCGTCTCCACCGCCGACCTCGGCTCCTACCAGCAGGCGGTCCGCCGGGTGCTGACCTGCGACCTGATCACCAAGGAGCGGCCGCGCCCCGGCGTGCTCGACCAGGTGCTGCGGTGGGCCGACGAGATGACGCGCGACTTCCGCGAGCTGCTCGGCTACACACTGATCGCCACGACCCACCACGTGCGGCTGGTCCGCCACCTCGACGTCCTGGACGAGACGCAGCGTTCGATCTTCTCCCGCAAGGGCAAGCCGTTCGACCGCCGCCGGCTGGCCTACCTGTGCCTGGTGCTCGGGTCGTTCCAGCGCTCCCGCATCGAGATCAGCCTGGCGGACCTGGTGCGGATCTTCACGCCGCTGGCCAACTCCATCGACGGTCTCGGCTTCGATCCCGCGCTCGGCTCGCACAAGGGCGCCGTCGTCGACGTGCTGGGCTGGCTTGTCGACCGCGGCGCGCTCCGGCTGTCCGACGGCAGCCTGGAGTGGTGGGCGCGCGACACCGAGCGCGGCGACGCGCTGTACGACATCGACCACGACATCTGCGCGGTGCTGTTCAAGCCGGCCCGGCCCGTCCAGCACCTGACCAGCGCGGCCGGCCTGGTGCACGAGCCGCCGCACGCGAACCCCGTCCGCAGGGCCAGGCGGCTGCTGGTCGAGTTCCCCGTCGTGTACTACGCGGACGTCGACCCCGAGGTGGCCGACGCGCTGCGGTCCCCGGGCCTCGCCGAGGACCTGGTCCGGTTCACCGGGCTGGCCCTGGAACGGCGCGCGGAGGGCGTCATGCTCGCCGACCCGGGCGGCGTCTTCACCGACCGGCCGTTCCCGGGCCGGGGCAACGCGGTGAGCCGGGCGGCCGGCCTCCTGCTGGCGAAGATCGCCGACCTGCTGGAGGACCCCGAGCACGTTCCGGAGCGGCTGCCCGTCCCCGCGCTCGCCGACGACCAGGCCGGCCTCGTCGCGCGGATGGACGCGGGACTGCCCCGCGACGGGATCGTCTCCGAGCTCGCCTGGTCCGCCGCGGAGGCGGAGGCGCCTTTCCCCGGCGACCGGCCCGCGCCCGCCGAGGCGCCGTTCGTGGAGCGCGGCCGCCTCGAGTCGATGACGACCGAGCTGTACGACGAGTTCGGCGCGGCCTCGTTCACCACCGCCTGGCAGCAGGACCCCCGGGGGCTGCTCGACGCGGTCGTCGGCTTCCTCGCGGACCTGACGCTGCTCAGGCCGGTGCCCGGCGGCGTGCTCGTCCTGCCCGCCGCGCTGCGGTATCGCAACATCCGGGCCGCCCTGCCCACCCGCACCTCGGGCGGCCAGCTGGCGCTGGTGGCGCTGCCCGAGAAGGCCACACAGAAGGACCCGTCGACGCGGGAGCACGCGCCGGCGCAGGAGGAGGAGCGATGACGCCGCCGAGCGACCGGTTCCAGCCCAGCAGAGCCGGGGTGATCAACGTCTGGGACTACGTCGACGAGGAGTTCGCCTTCGCCGACGGGCGCCTGGTCCTGCGCGGGCACAACGGCTCGGGCAAGACCAAGGCGCTGGAGGTGCTCTTCCCGTTCATCCTCGACGGTGTGGCGGACGCCCGGCGGCTCGACCCGTTCAGCGGCGAGAACCGGACGATGAAGTCCAACCTGCTCTACCGGGGGCAGGAGGCCGAGTACGGCTACGTGTGGATGGAGTTCGCCCGGCGGGAGATCGGGGCGGAGCCCGCCGAGACCGACGAGACCGTCACCCTCGTCATCGGCATCCGCGCGCACCGGCACCGCGACGGGGTGCGGACCTCGTTCTTCGTCACGGACAAGCGCCTCGGCGTCGACTTCGGGCTGCTGGCGCCCGACTCCCGCCCGCTCACCGAGCGGCAGCTCAAGGCCGTGCTCGGGCCGGACGCCCACAGCGAGACGGCCACGCAGTACCGCGACGCGGTGGACGCCCGGCTGTTCGGGCTGGGCAGGGAGCGCTACACCCAGCTCCTCGACCTGCTGCTGGCGTTGCGCCGCCCGCTGCTGGCCAAGGACCTCGACCCCGACAAGGTGTCCGCCACGCTCACCTCGGGTCTCAGCCCCCTCGACGAGGAGCTCGTCGACCAGGCGGCCCGCGACTTCGAGAACCTCGCGGCGGTGCAGAGGCAGTTCGACGACTTCGCCGCCGCGGACGAGGCCGTACGGGCGTTCCTGACCGACTACGTCGCCTATCTGCGCACCCACGCGAAGGCCCGGCTGTCCCGCATCCAGACCGAGATGGACGGCGCGGTGGAGCACGCCCGCACGCTGGTGCGGGCCGAGGAGTCACGCAGGACGGCCGCGGCCGCACGCGAGGCCGCGACGGCGGCGTCCGCCGCGGCGGAGGCCGAACGGGAGGGCCTGGAGCGCCGCCTCGCCGCGTTGCGCGCGGACGACGCCTACCGCGCGCGGGGCGAGCTTGACCTGCGCCGCCGTCAGGTCGCCAAGACGGGCGAGGAGATCGAGCGGGAGCGGGTCCGGCTGGCGGACGCCGCCGATCACCTGGCCGCCCTCGAAGGGGAGGCGGGCGAACACGCGGAGCGGCTGGAGGGCGCCCGGGCGGCGATCGTCCGCCACGCCACGGACCTCGCCGACGCGGCGGAGCGGGCCGGAGTCTCCCACGACGGGGACGGCCCGGCCGACACGGGGGAGGACCTGCTCACGACGGCGGGGGCCCGGGCCGCCGCCCGCCGGGACGACGTCGCGAAGGTCCGCGATGAGATCGCCAGGGTGACCGCAGCGGAGAGGGACCGGCTGCGGGCCGAGACCGACCGTGACAAGGCCGACAAGGACGTCGAGGAGCGGGAACGGCGGTGCGAGGCCGCCGACGCCGCACTGGCGACGGCGCGCCGCGACGCGCGGGAGGCACTCGACGCCTGGGCCGTCCGCTGGGCCCGCTCACCGGAGCTTCCGGACAACGAGCCCGCAGAGGACGGACGGCCCGGGGACGAGCACACGGGATACGAGCACACGGGGGACGAGCAGACCGGGCACGACGAGGCCGTGGCCGGGCCGGCCGACGTGGAGGCGCTGGCCGAAGCCCTCGACCACGCCGGTGACGCCGGGGCGCCGTCCCCGGCCGAGGTCTACAGCGTGCGGACCGAGGAACGGCGCACGGAGGCGGTCAGGTCCGTGGAGCGCCTGTCCGCCCGGGTGCGCGACCTCACCGCCGAGCTCGTCCGCCTGCGCCGCGAGCGGGAGGAGATCGCGGCGGAGCGCGACGAGGCGCCGCCGCACGACGACCGCCGGACGGCGGACCGCGACGGACGCCCGGGGGCGCCGCTGTGGCGGCTCGTCCGGTTCGCCGACGGCCTCGGCGCGGAGGAGGCGGCCGGTCTCGAAGGAGCCCTGTACGGCGCGGGACTGCTGACCGCCTGGGTGCATCCGCAGGCGCGGCACACCCTCGACGCCGTCGCGGCGCCGGAGCCCGACGGCTACCTGCTCCCGCTTCCCGAGGAGAGCCGCCCGTCCGGCCGTACGCTCGCCGACGTGCTCGTGCCGGAGGAGCAGGACCTCGTTCCGGCGGCGGTCGTCACGGACGTGCTGCGGTCGGTCGCGGTCGCCGACACGATCACGCCCGGCCGGGATCGACAGGGTGGATCTGCGCCGGTGGTGACCGGCGGGGCCCAGTTCGGCCTCGGTCTCCTCGTCGGCGCCCGGCCCAAGCCTTCGCCCGAATACATCGGCGCCACGAACCGGGCCAACCGCCGCGCGGCCAGGCTCGCCGAGTACGACGAGTCGATCGGCGAGACGAGCCGGGCGCACGAGGCCGCCGAGC
>NZ_JBFAOO010000315.1:0-5618 GCF_040675265.1 Microbispora sp. NPDC049633 | reverse complement strand
GGCGGCCAGGGCGCCGGCGAGGACCGGCGTGGTCCCCGGCCCGCACACCGCCCACGGGCCGGTACGGACGATCACCCCGAGCCCTTCGAGCAGCCGGGTGCCGAGGGCGGCCGACCGGTAGCCGGGCTCCGGCAGCCACCGCGTGCCGGGGAAGCGCAGGGTCAGCCCGTCGAAGACGGGCCCGAGCCGCCGGGTCAGCTCGACCGCGCCGGACAGCTCGTACCACGCGTTCTTCCGCACGCAGTTGGTGATCCGCACGTCCAGGCTGAACTTCAGGCACATGCCGGTGCCCGGGTCGTAGACCGTCCTGACCGACGACGTGGGCACGACCGCGCGAGGGCCGGGCCCGAGGTCGGCGAGCCGCCCGTCCGCGAGCGGCCCGCGCAGGTCGGCGGCGAGCAGGTCGAGCTGCCAGGGGTGGGCGGGCAGCGCGACGTACCCCTCCGGCGCGCCGCAGAACGCGTCGAGCGCCGACGTGTCGCCCTCCTGGGCCACCAGGTCGGCGCGCACACCGAGCAGCCGCGGGGCGAACCGCGCGTGCGTCTCCGGCGCGTAGTCCAGCCAGCCGTCGCCCTCGCGGGCCTTGGGCGCCGGGTGGAACGGGTGCCCGGCCACCAGCGCCTGCTCCGAGGCGAGCCACGGGTCGGCGGGCGGGACGGCCCGCGCGCGGGCGGCGAGGATCGCCGCGACCGCCTCGCGTCCGGCGCGGACCTGGGCGGCGAACTCCTCGTTGCCGCCGTCCAGCTCCCGTTCCACCAGCGCGACGAGCGAGGGCAGGTCCAGGGGCCGCCACCGCCCCTCCGCCAGCTGCTCGGGCGGGCCGTCGAAGCGCAGCGCGATGCCGCCGCGGGCGCGTACGCGCACCGGCGTGCCCGCCACCCGCAGCGTCAGGTGGGGCCCGGCGGCGCGCACGTCGCCGCGCGGGCCGCCGACCTCGCGCAGCCAGCAGCGCAGCAGCGCCCCGAGCGCGGCCTCCTCGGCCGGGGCGGCGTGCGGGTCCAGCAGGAGGCCCTCCATGGCTCAGGCACCCCTCAGATAGTTGGGGCCGGTCGTGCCGTAGAACTTGTTGACGTCCCCGGCTCCGGTGCGGTCCTTGGCCACGAGCGTCCCCGCGACGACCATCGACTTGCCGGTGAGACGGGCGGCGTCCAGCGTGCGGGCCCGCAGCAGCCGGGCCATCGGGTCGTCCCCGTACGGCTCGAGCGCGGCCCGCAGGGCCCGTGCGACCAGCGTGGCGCCCGAGCCGGGCAGCGCGCCGTGGGCCACCGCCATGGCGGCCAGGTGCAGGGTGATCGTCACGAAGACGTCGGCGAGGGCGTACGGGTCGTCGGTCAGCATGCGCTCGTCGCCGAAGCCGGGCGCCTCGATCCCCGCCGCGCGCAGCCGCCGCGGCGAGGCCAGCAGCCCGTCGTCGTCCTTGACCAGCAGCCGCATGGGCCCGTCGCCGAACAGCAGCGCCAGGTTCTGCTGGTGGGCCTCCAGCGCGACGCCGTACCGGACGAAGAGCCTGACGTTCCACTCCAGCAGCACCGCGAGGTAGTCGCGCAGCAACGCCTCCGCGTCGCCGCCGTATTGGCGCTCGGCCACCTCGTGCAGGACGAGCCGCCCGTCCGCGTCCGGGAGCGGCGCGAGCAGGGCCGCGACCGGGACGATCTCCCCTTCGGGCAGCCGGCGGACGAGCCAGCCCAGGTATTCGTGCTCCGCGTGCCCGTAGGTCTGCTCGTCGGCGAGCGCGACGCGCAGGCCGGGCTCGCGGGCCAGGATCCGGCGCAGCAGCGACTCGGCCAGGGCACCGTCTCTCAACGTGCCCGGTTTGATCGACCGGCGGTTGCGCAGGCCCAGCGTGCTGGCCGCCAGCGGCACCTTGAGGTGCACGCGCTCGCCGACCTCGACCGTACGGGTGGACAGGGTCGGCCGCACGGTCAGGTACGGCTCCCGCCCGGGAACCAGGCCGGGCAGCTCGGCCACCAGCGGCTCCGTCAGCGGGTGGACGGGGAAGAGCACGTGCGTGCGGGCCAGATCGGACGGCAGCCCGACGTCCCCGGGCACGGGCCACCAGCCGGGCAGGTCCGGCCGGGAGAGCGTCACCCGCCCGCGCGGCGCGGCCGTCCACCGCATGGCGAACTCGGGGGCGAACTCCGGTGCGTGGGCCGCCAGGCCGGCCGGGGAGACCCCCAGGCGGCAGCGGGCCGTCGGATAGAGCGGATGGTCCACCGCGGCGGCCAGCGACTCGTACCGGATGAGGCCGTGACGCCCCCGCAGCCGCCGGGCCACCTCGCCGCGCATGCGGTGGTGGGTCTCCAGGGCCGTGAGGGTCTCGTCGCACTCCCGCTCGAAGGCGGCGACCCCCTCGGCGTCGGCGGGGTGGGCGACGGCCTCCAGCGTCTCCAGAACCTCCGCCAGGCGCGGGCGTTCGTGCGGCGCGGTCGCGAAGTCCTGGAACGGGTCGCCCGCCGCGAGCCCGACCCGCCGCCCGGAGGCGAGGACGATCGCGACCCCGTCCCTGTCGTGGGTGACCCTGGCGGAGATCCCGGCGTAGTCCTCCCGGAGCAGCGCGTTCAGCACCCGCGCGGCCAGGTAGTGCTCCCGGTCCGTGGCCCTCCGGTGATCGCGAGCCGCCCGGATCATGCGAGCACCCAAGGATGCTCCTTCTTGAAGGCGTCGACGGCGGCGTCGACGCTCGCGCGGTCCGGGCCGGCGGCGCGGAGCAGGCCGAGGTAGTCGCGGTTGGTCCCCGTCACCTCGACATGATCGCCGATCTCGCGCAGTGCCCGGTGCCACAGCCGCACGCCGCCGTCCGTAGGAGGCAGGGAAAGGTCCGGCGGCGCGGCGGTCACCGTGCCGGACCGCTCGGCCACGAGGCTGACCACGGACCCGTACGCGGCGCGAAGGGCGTCGAGGCCGAAGGCGGAGAGCGGCTCGCCCGCGTGGACGCGCAGGATCCACTGGTGCAGGGGCACGCCGAGGAGATCCGCCAGCAGGAAATCGCAGTTGTCGCCGATCAGCCGATAGTTGATCTCGATGACGCGCGGTCCGTCCCGGGTGACGGCGTACTCGGTGTGGCACATCCCGAAGCCGACCCCCGCCGCGTCGAGCGCCGCGGTCAGGTGGGGCAGGTGGTCCGCGTCCGGAGGCCGCCAGTCGAGGCGCTCCTCCACGAAGTGCGGCAGCGGGCCGAGCGTGGTGGCGAACCCCCCGAGGACCCGCCGGGAGGCGCCGTCGCCCAGCGTCTCCAGCGTGCGGAGCGGCCCTTCGAGGAACTCCTCCGCGATCAGGATCTCCTCCGGGCGCCGCCGCCTGATCGCCGCGACCGCGTCGGCCAGCGCCTCCCGCCCGTCCACCAGCACGACGTCCTCGCTGGCCACGCCCTGGGCGGGCTTGACCACGACCGGGTACGGCAGGTCCCCGATCAGAGGCGCGGGGAGATCCGCGCCGGGAGGGATCCGTACGGACCCGACCGGTTCGACGGCGGCGAGGGCGCGGCGGGTCAGCGCCTTGTTCTTGGCGGTGACACAGGCCCGCCAGTCCTTGCCGGGCAGGCCGAAATACCCGGCGGCGAGCGCGGTGGCGGCCTGGAGGTGGTCGGAGTTGGAGAAGATCACATCCGGCCGGTGATGGGCGGCCACCGCGTCGATGACGGCCCGGGGGTCGCGGGCGTCCGCCGCCACGACGTCGTACCCCGGATACCGATCAGGCTGGTCGGTGAGTATCGTCACGTCCCAGCCCAGCGCGGCCGCGGCGGGAAGGAACCCGCCGGTCACGGAATCGGTCGGGTTGAGCGTGGTGAGGTACAGCCGCACCGGCCCTCCATAGGTAAGGCTAACCTAAGTGAGAGCATCCTAGTCCCGACGTCGATCAATTGACGGGCGAACGCCACGGGAGGGGAGATTGCCGGGGCGGCGCCGGTGGAAGGATGACGGCGTGGAAATCGCGGACGGACTGCTCGGCCCCCTGCTCCTGGCGAGGAGCGCCATCGACCGCTCGGCGGCCCTGCGCGGCGACGAGGACTGGCTGCGGCGGGCGTGGGAGGCGGACAAGACGAGAGTCTTCCTCATCCACGACGGCCGCACGCTGGTGCGCCGCTTCAGCGACGGCGCGGCCCTGGTGCTCACCTCGCCGGCCGAGGCGCCGGAGGGCACGCGTTACCTGCTGGGCGTGGACGAGGACGGCGTGGCCTACTTCGCGGTCAACGCCACCCTGCCCGAGGGCGACGTCGCGGGCCTCAGGGAGGCCGCGGTGCTGCTCGACGACCGCGACGCCGGGCTGCTCGTCTACGCGGTGGCCCTGGAGGCGTGGCACGCGAGCCACGAGTACTGCCCGAGATGCGGCAGCCGTACGGACGTCACCGCGTCGGGCCACATGCGGGTGTGCCCGCGCGACGGCAGCCAGCACTTCCCGCGCGTCGACCCCGCGGTGATCATGCTGGTGCACGACGACGAGGGCCGGATCCTGCTCGCGCGCGGCCCGGAGTGGCCCCGGGGGCGGATGTCGGTGCTCGCCGGGTTCGTCGAGCCGGGGGAGTCGCTGGAGCACGCCGTGGTCCGCGAGGTCCTGGAGGAGGTGGGCGTCGCCGTCACCGCGCCGCGCTACCTCGGCAGCCAGCCCTGGCCGTTCCCGCGCAGCCTCATGCTGGGCTTCTTCGCCCGCGCCGTCACCACCGACCTGCGCCCCGACCGGGAGGAGATCGCCGAGGCCCGCTGGCTGTCCCGGGAGGAGCTGGAGATCCAGGTGCGCTCGGGCGAGCTGGTCCTGCCCGGCCAGGTCTCGATCGCCCGGCGGCTGATCGAGACCTGGTACGGCGCGCCGATCCCCGACACCGGCTGGTGATCCCAGCAGCGCCGGCGATCTCAGCAGGCGCCCGCGAGGTGCCGCTTCACCTCGGCGACCGAGGGGTTGGTCATGGTGTGGCAGTCCGCCACCACGGTGGGGACGACCTGGTTGCCGTTGTTCACGCTCGCGACGAACTCGGCGGCGTCCGGGTGACGCTCGATGTCGACCTCGCTGAAGGGGATGCCCTCCCGCGTGAGCTGGCCCTTGAGCCGCTTGCAGGGCCCGCACCAGCTCGTGGTGTAAACCGTCAGCGCCATCTGTCGTCCCTTTCGTGCGCATCAGTGTTGCCGAGAGCAGTCATGGCAACATCGCCGGCGCGCCGGGTGTTCCCGCCTACCGCTGTGGCGAGGACACGGCGGGCGACGCCCCGGGCGCCGCGACGCGCCCCAGCCTGGCGATGATCCAGGCCTGGACGGTCTCCGCCACCCCCGGCTCCCGGTACAGCGGCGCGCTGTGCTGGGTGCCCGCCATCGTCTTGACGAGCATCGGAACCCCGACGGTCTGCAGCGACTCCTTGAGCATCTCGCTCTGGTACGGCGGGACGAACTCCTCCGACGAGTGGATGGTGAGCATGGGCGGGTCGCCGGCCGAGGCGTGGAACGGCACCTCCATGCTCGACCAGACGCGCGGGCACTTGGCGGGCAGGCAGCCGCCGGCCAGCTTGATGGCCGCCTTGCGCAGCTTCTGCTGCTCCTTGGTGCCGAACGCGCTGCCGTCCGCGAACGCCGACAGCGGCGAGACGGGCGGGGAGATCCCGACGACCCCGCGCAGGCCCGGCCGGCCGTCGC
>NZ_JBFAOO010000314.1:0-5666 GCF_040675265.1 Microbispora sp. NPDC049633 | reverse complement strand
GCCGTCCGACGCCGAACTCGCCCGCGACGCCCTCCGTACGGACCTGTCCCGCGAGCGGCTGTACTTCGCGATGACCGACCGGTTCGCCAACGGCGACCCCGCCAACGACCGGGGCGGGCTGTCCGGCGACCGGCTGACGACCGGCTTCGACCCGGCCGACAAGGGCTTCTACCAGGGCGGCGACCTCGCCGGGCTGATCGGGAGGCTCGACTACGTCAAGGGCCTGGGCAGCACGGCCATCTGGCTCACGCCGTCGTTCGAGAACCGGCCCGTGCAGGGCACGGGTGGAGGCGCCAGCGCGGGCTACCACGGCTACTGGATCACCGACTTCACCAGGATCGACCCGCACCTCGGCACCAACGCGCAGATGAAGCGCCTCGTCAAGGAGGCGCACAAGCGCGGCATGAAGGTGTTCTTCGACATCATCACCAACCACACGGCCGACCTCATCGACTACGCCGAGAAGACGTACGGCTATCGCGGCAAGGCGGCCTACCCCTACGTGGACGCCTCCGGGCGGGCCTTCGACGACCGCGACTACGCCCTGCGCGACGACTTCCCGAAGGTCACCGCCGACTCGTATCCGTACACGCCGGTGGTGACGGCGAAGTCGAAGGTGCCGTCCTGGCTGAACGACCCGACCATGTACCACAACCGGGGCAACTCGACCTTCTCCGGCGAGAGCTCCGAGTACGGCGACTTCGACGGCCTCGACGACCTGTGGACCGAGCGCCCCGAGGTCGTCAGGGGCATGACCGACATCTACACGACGTGGGTCAGGGAGACCGGCATCGACGGCTTCCGGATCGACACCGCCAAGCACGTCGGCATGGAGTTCTGGCAGCGTTTCGCGCCCGCGCTGCACGGCTACGCCGCACGGCTCGGCAACGACAGGTTCTTCATGTTCGGCGAGGTCTACAGCTCCGACCCGGCGTTCGAGAGCCGCTACACCACCACCGGCACGCTCGACGCCACGCTGGACTTCGGTTTCCAGGAGGCGGCGCGGTCGTACGCGAGCGGCGGCGACGCCGTGAGCCTGAGCCGGCTGTACGCCGGCGACGACTACTTCACCGACGCCGACTCCAACGCCTCGTCGCTGCCGACGTTCCTCGGCAACCACGACATGGGCCGGATCGGCCACTTCCTCCGGCAGGACGACCCGTCGGCCGGCGACGCCACACTGCTCGCCCGCGACCGCCTGGCCCACCAGCTGATGTACCTGACACGCGGCCAGCCGGTCGTGTACTACGGCGACGAGCAGGGGTTCACCGGCGCGGGCGGCGACAAGGACGCGCGACAGCCGATGTTCGCCTCCAAGACGGCCGACTACCTCGACGACGACCTCATCGGCACCACCGCCACCCACGCGACCGGCAACTTCGTCACCACCCACCCCCTCTACACCTCGATCGCCGAACTGGCCCGGCTGCGCGACCGCTACCCGGCGCTCGCGGACGGCGCGCAGATCGAGCGGCTGGCGAGCGGAGGGGTGTACGCCTTCTCCCGGATCGGCGCGAAGGAGCGGGTCGAGTTCGTGGTGGCGCTCAACAACGGCGCGGCGGCGAAGACCGTCCAGATCCCGACGTACTCGGCCGGGGCCTCCTTCACCCAGGTCTACGGCGGGACGGGCAGGCTCACCACCGCGGCCGACGGGAGGCTGGCCGTGACCGTGCCGCCGATGTCGGCCGTGGTCCACCGCGCCGACAGGGCCCTGGCCGCCCCGGCCCCGGCGCCGGAGATCGCCCTCGCGCTGCCCGGCACGACGCTGCGCGGGACGGCGGCGGACGGCCGCGTGCCGATCACCGCCGAGGTGCCCGGCGCCGGGTTCGCGCAGGTCACGTTCGCCGTCAAGGCCGGGAACGCGCCGTGGCGGGTGCTCGGCACCGACGACGCCCCCAACGGCCACACCTACCGCGTCTTCCACGACCTGACCGGCGTGCCCGCGGGCACCCCTCTCGCGTACAAGGCGGTGGTCAAGGACGCGGCGGGCCGGTACGCAGGCGCCACGGCGACCGCGACGGCCGGGCCGGAACCCGCGGCGGAGGAGCCGGGGGCGGTCAGGCGCGACCACCTGGTGGTCCACTACAAGCGGGACGACTACGACGGCTGGGGACTGCACGCCTGGGGCGACATCGACCAGACGGTCGAGTGGGGCTCGCCCGTCGCCTTCGCGGGCGAGGACGCGTTCGGCCGCTTCGCCTGGCTGAAGCTGAAGCCCGGCGCAACCGAGGTCGGCCTGATCACGCACAAGGGCGACACCAAGGACCAGGGCGACCGGACGGTCAATCCCACGCGTACGGGCGAGGTGTGGCTCGTGGAGGGCAGGCCGGACGTGTACGCCTCGCGGGCCGCCGCCGAGGGCTACGCCACGATCCACTACCGCCGCCCGGACGGCGCCTACGACGGCTGGGGTCTGCACCTGTGGGGCGACGCGATCGCCGACGGCACGGGCACCGACTGGAGCGCGCCGCGCCAGCCGGACGGGACCGACGCCTTCGGCGCCTTCTGGCGGGTGCCGCTGAAGAACGCCGACGCGCCGCTGAACTACATCATCCACAAGGGCGACACGAAGGACCCCGGGCCCGATCAGTCGTTCGTCCCGGCCCGGCAGCCCGAGGCGTACGTGAACTCGGGCGTGGCGGCGGTCCACGGCGGCGCGGCGGCGGCGCGGAACGTCGCGGTGCTGCACTACCGCCGCGCGGACGGCGACTACGACGGCTGGGGCCTGCACTTCTGGGGCGACGCGTCCGGCTCGGCCGAGTGGGGCGACCCGCTGAAGCCGGCCGGGACCGACGCCTTCGGCGTGTACTTCGAGGTGCCGCTCAAGGAGGGCGCCAAGACGCTCGGGTGGATCATCCACAAGGGCGATCAGAAGGACCAGCAGGCCGACCAGTCGCTGGACCTCGGCGTGAGCGGCCACGAGGTGTGGAAACTGTCAGGTGTGGACGGATACCTGCTGCCGCAGCCCGCGGCCACCGGAGCGGACGCCGACCTGTCCAAGGCCACGGCCCAGTGGATCGACCGGGACACGGTCGCGTGGAAGGGCGGGGTCGCCGAGGCGAACCACTACGCGCTGGCCTATTCGCCGAAGGGCGACATCGCCTACGACAAGGGCGACCTGACGGGGGACGTCCATCTCATCCGGCTGGCGCCGGGCACGCTCAGCGATGCCCAGAAGGCCACGTGGCCGCATCTGGCGGCGTACGGCGCGCTGAAGGTGGACCCGCGCGACGCGGACCTCGTGCGCGACGCGCTGCGCGGACAGGTCGTGGCCGTCGAGCGCGGGCCCTCCGGCGTGCTGCTGACCGCCACCGGCGTGCAGATCCCGGGCGCGCTCGACGACCTGTACGGCGGAGCGGCGAAGGTCCCGCTCGGCCCCACCGGGAACGGAGGGCTGGCGGTGTGGGCGCCCACCGCGCAGAAGGTCGAGCTGGCCCTCTACGACGGCCCGGCCGGCGATCGCAGGACGGTCCACCGGATGCGCAGGGACGACGCGACCGGCGTGTGGTCGATCGACGGCCCGGCGTCGTGGCGGGGGAGGTACTACACCTACCTCGTCACCGTCTACGCCCCGGCCGCCGGGAAGATCGTCACCAACGAGGTGACCGACCCCTACAGCCTGTCGGTCTCGGCGGGCTCGGGGCGCAGCCAAATCGTCGACCTCGACGACCGGGCGCTGCGGCCCGAGGGATGGACGGGGCTGAACAAGCCCCCGGCGGTGCGCCAGGACCGGGCGTCGATCTACGAGCTGCACGTGCGCGACTTCTCGGCCTCCGACAGCACGGTCCCCGAGGCCGAGCGGGGCACGTACAAGGCGTTCACCGAGGGCGGCAGCGCCGGGATGACCGAGCTGCGGAGCCTGGCGAAGGACGGGCTCACGCACGTCCACCTGCTGCCGGCCTTCGACTTCGCGACCGTGCCCGACCGGAAGGCGGACCGCACCGAGCCGGGGTGCGACCTGGCCGCGCTGCCGCCGGACTCCGACCGGCAGCAGGCGTGCGTCGCGGAGACGGCCGCGAAGGACTCCTTCAACTGGGGCTACGACCCGCTGCACTACACCGTGCCCGAGGGCTCGTACGCGACCGATCCGGACCGGCGGATCAAGGAGTTCCGCGAGATGGTCGCGGGGCTCAACGGGGCGGGCCTGCGGGTGGTCATGGACGTGGTCTACAACCACACCCACGCCTCGGGGCAGGACCCCGGCAGCGTGCTCGACCGCGTGGTCCCGGGCTACTACCACCGGCTCATGGACGACGGCACGGTGGCCACCTCCACCTGCTGCGCCAACACCGCCCCCGAGCACGCCATGATGGGCAGGCTCGTGGTCGACTCGATCGTCACCTGGGCGAAGCAGTACAAGGTCGACGGCTTCCGGTTCGACCTGATGGGCCACCACCCCAAGGCGAACATCCTCGCCGTGCGCAGGGCCCTCGACGCGCTCACGCCGGGCAAGGACGGCGTGGACGGAAAGTCGATCATCCTGTACGGCGAGGGCTGGAACTTCGGCGAGGTGGCCGACGACGCCAGGTTCGAGCAGGCCACCCAGGCCAACATGGCGGGCACCGGGGTCGGCACGTTCAGCGACCGGCTGCGCGACGCCGTCCGCGGCGGCACGCCGTTCGACGCGGATCCGGGCGTCCGGGGCCTCGGCTCCGGCCTGGCCGACACCCCCGGGGACCGGCTCGCGCACTACGAGGACCTGGTCAAGCTCGGGCTCGCGGGCAACCTGCGCGACTTCACGTTCACCGGCTCGGGCGGAACTCCGGTCAAGGGCGCGGAGGTCGACTACAACGGCGCGCCGGCCGGGTACGCCGCCGGGCCCGCAGACACGGTGACCTACGTGGACGCCCACGACAACGAGACGCTGTTCGACGCGCTCGCCTACAAGCTGCCGAAGGACACCCCCATGGCCGACCGGGTCAGGATGCAGTCGCTGTCGCTGGCGACGGTCCTGCTCGGCCAGGGCACGGCGTTCGTCCACGCCGGCAGCGAGCGGCTGCGGTCGAAGTCGCTCGACCGCAACTCCTACGACTCGGGCGACTGGTTCAACCGCCTGCTGTGGGACTGCCGCCAGGGGAACGGCTTCGGCGGCGGCCTGCCGCCCGCGAAGGACAACGAGGCGCGCTGGCCGTACGCCCGGCCCCTGCTGGCCGACCCGGCGCTGCGGCCGGACTGCGCGGCGATCGCGGCGGCGCGGGCGAGGTTCGGCGAGTTCCTGCGGATCCGCTACTCCTCCCCCGCCTTCTCACTGGGCTCGGCCGCGGAGATCGGCAGGCGGGTCTCCTTCCCGCCGTCCGGCACCCCCGGCGTGATCGTCATGCGGATCGACGCCGCCGGAGCCGATCCCGCGAGCACGGCGATCTACGTGGTGTTCAACGCCACCGGGAGGACCGCCGCACCGGTCGTGCCCGCGCTGAAGGGCGCGGGGGCCGCGCTGCACCCCGTGCAGGCCGCGTCGGACGATCCGGTGGTCCGGCAGGCGGCGGCGGACCCGGCGACCGGCACGCTGACCGTGCCCGCCCGCACGGTGGCGGTGTTCACCCAGCCGCGGTAGGGGTGGCGCCGGGCGCGGGCTCTCCCGCGCCCGGCCCCACGGAGGCTCCGCGCCGCGGCTCGAAACTCAATTGAGCGGGCTCGCGCGGTTTCGTTAGCGGGTCCGGATGCCC
>NZ_JBFAOO010000313.1:0-5685 GCF_040675265.1 Microbispora sp. NPDC049633 | reverse complement strand
TGAAGCTCCGATTGCGGGCATTTTGTGGGCCCGCCTGCTGACTTTACCCTGTTTACCTGGGCAAACGCCAGATTAGTCGGACAACTGGAAGTTGTACCGCTGCATGTCGATCGACCAGCTCTTGTCGCCGACGACGTAGATCCCGCGCCCGACCCGGGAGATCAGCTCGTCGGTGGACGGGCCGCCCGCGGCCGGCTGGAGCGACACGTTGGCCATCCGCTGGATCGGCACGTGCCCGGGGGAGTCGGCGAACGCGCAGCCGTTCGACCGGCCGAGCCCCTTGAGCAGCGCCATCCGCCGGTCGAGCTGGTAGCCCACCAGCGTGCCCTCGCGGACGATGTCGAACGACTGGCCGGCCACGCCCTCGTCGTCCCAGCCGACGGTGGCCAGGCCGTGCTCGACCGTGCGGTCGCCCGTCACGTTCATCACCGGCGAGCCGTAGTGCAGGCTGCCGAGCTGGTCGAAGGTGGCGAACGAGGTGCCGGCGTAGGCCGCCTCGTAGCCGAGCGCCCGGTCCAGCTCGGTCGCGTGGCCGATCGACTCGTGGATCGTGAGCCACAGGTTCGACGGGTCGACCACCAGGTCGTACGGCCCGACCTCGACCGAGGGCGCCTTGAGTTTCTCGTCCAGCAGGTCGGGGATCTCGGCCAGCTCGGCGGGGAAGTCCCAGCCGGTGCCGGTCAGGTACTCGTACCCCCGGCCGACCGGCGGGGCCAGCGTGCGCATGTCGTCGAACCGGTCGCCGTCGGCCCGCATCGCCGTCAGGACGGGGTGCAGCCGCACCCGCTGCTGCGTGGTCACCGTGCCGGCCGAGTCGGCGTAGAACTTCTGCTCCTTGACCTGCGTCAGCGAGGCCGAGACGTGGTCGACCCGGCCGAGCAGACCCGACGACCACTCCGCGAGCAGCGCCGCCTTGTCCGGCAGCGGCACGTCGAACGGGTCGACCTCGTAGGACGACACCCAGGTCACGTCGCCGTACACCGGCTCGGGGGCGAGCTCCACCGGCTCGCGGTTGATGGGCGCGCTGACCGCCGCCACCCGGACGGCCTCCTCGGCGGCCCGGGCCGCCGCCTCCGGGGTCAGCTCGATCCCGGACGCGAAGCCCCAGGTGCCGTCCTTGACGACCCGTACGGCGAAGCCGAGGTCGTCGGCATCCGAGGACCCCTCGAGCCGGGCGTCGAACAGGCGCAGCGTCTCGGCGCGTACGCGTTCGAGCCGGAACGAGGCGTGCTCGGCTCCCAGGTCACGGGCGCGCTGCAGGGCCGCGTCCGCCAGCCGCCGCAGCGGCAGGGCGAGGAAGTCGGGGTCGATCTGGCGCATGTCCACGATCCTAACCCTGTGATCTTGTGTCCAGCGGACAAGTGGACTACCCCCAAGTAGCCGATACCGTCGGTCGCATGGTTCGCTCTGTACTCGTCACCGGCGGAAATCGCGGCATCGGTCTCGCGATCGCCCGTGAGCTCGCCGCCGCGGGGGACGCCGTCGCCATCACCTACCGTTCCGGCGAGCCGCCGGAGGGGCTGTTCGGGGTCCGCTGCGACGTGACGAGCTCCGCCGACGTCGACGCCGCCTTCGAGAAGGCCGAGGCCGAACACGGCCCGGTGGAGGTGGTCGTCGCCAACGCGGGGATCACCAAGGACACGCTGCTGCCGATGATGAAGGAGGAGACCTTCACCGACGTCATCGACACGAACCTGACCGGCGCCTACCGCGTCGCCAAGCGGGCCGTGCGGCCCATGCTGCGGCTGCGGCGCGGCCGCATCATCCTGATCTCCTCCGTCGTCGGCCTGTCCGGCTCGGCCGGTCAGACCAACTACGCCGCCTCCAAGGCCGGCCTGGTCGGCTTCGGCCGGTCGCTGGCCCGCGAGCTCGGCTCGCGCGGCATCACGGTCAACGTGGTCGCGCCGGGGTTCGTGGAGACCGACATGACCGCGGTGCTCGACGAGGCGCAGCAGGAGCAGATCCGCAAGAGCATCCCGCTCGGGCGGCAGGCGCAGACGGAGGAGATCGCCCGGGTCGTCAGGTTCCTGGCGAGCGACGACGCCTCCTACATCACCGGGGCGGTCATCCCCGTCGACGGCGGCCTCGGCATGGGCCACTGAACAGGCCATAGAACAGGCCACCGAGCGGACGACAGACTGGAGCTGGACATGGGTTTGCTGGACGGGAAGCGACTGCTGGTCACCGGCGTCCTCACCGACGCGTCGATCGCCTTCAACGTGGCGAAGCTGGCCCAGGAGGAGGGCGCCCAGGTCGTGCTGACCGGCTTCGGCCGCCTCAGCCTGGTCGAGCGCATCGCCAAGCGGCTGCCCGAGCCGCCGCCGGTGATCGAGCTGGACGTCCAGAACGACGACCACCTCGACACGCTCGCCGACCGCGTCGGCGCGCACCTCGACGGGCTGGACGGTGTCGTCCACTCGATCGGGTTCGCCCCGCAGTCCTGCCTCGGCGGCAACTTCCTCAACACGTCGTGGGAGGACGTCGCCACGGCGGTCCACGTCTCGACGTTCTCGTTCAAGTCGCTCGCCGTCGCCTGCCTGCCGCTGATGAAGGAGGGCGGCGCGGTCGTCGGCCTGGACTTCGACGCGACCAAGGCGTGGCCCGTGTACGACTGGATGGGCGTGGCCAAGGCCGGGCTCGAGTCCTGCTCGCGCTACCTCGCCCGCGACCTGGGCAGGCACGGCATCCGGGTCAACCTCGTCGCCGCCGGTCCGCTGCGCACGATGGCGGCCAAGAGCATCCCCGGGTTCAAGGAGTTCGAGGACTCCTGGCCGGAGAAGGCCCCGCTCGGCTGGGACCTCGCCGACACCGCCCCCGCCGCCAAGGCGTGCGTCGCGCTGCTGTCCGACTGGTTCCCCGCCACCACCGGTGAGATCGTCCACGTCGACGGCGGCGTCCACGCGATGGGCGCCTGAGCGTCACCGGGACGGGGCGCCGGCGAACGGGATGGCGGCGGGAGCCGGGTCCTCCAGCGTGTCCACCGGGTGCCGCCACAGCCCCCCGCGGCGCAGCAGGGGCAGGACGCCCTCGCCGAACCAGTAGGCCTCCTCCAGGTGCGGGTGACCGGACAGCACGAACTCGTCGATCCCGAGCGCGTGGTACTCCTCGATGCGCTCCGCCACCTCGGTGTGGCTGCCCACGAGCGCCGTGCCCGCGCCGCCGCGGACCAGGCCGACCCCGGCCCACAGGTTCGGCGAGACCTCCAGCGCGTCGGTGCGGCCGCCGTGCAGGGCCCGCATCCGCCGCTGCCCCTCCGACCCGCTGCGCGCGAGGCCGGCCTGCACCGACGCGATGACCGCGGGGTCGAGCGCGGACAGCAGGCGCTCGGCCTCCGCCCACGCCTGCGCCGAGGTGTCCCGGCTGATGACGTGCAGCCGGATCCCGAAGCGCACCTCGCGGCCGGCCGCGGCCGCCTCCCGGCGGATCCAGCCGATCTTCTCCGCCACCTGCGCGGGCGGCTCGCCCCAGGTCAGGTAGACGTCGCAGTGCCGCG
This sequence comes from Microbispora sp. NPDC049633, assembly GCF_040675265.1. Lineage (NCBI taxonomy): Bacteria > Bacillati > Actinomycetota > Actinomycetes > Streptosporangiales > Streptosporangiaceae > Microbispora > Microbispora sp. NPDC049633. Next base: position 2,192 of record NZ_JBFAOO010000313.1, on the reverse strand, counting down.
CCGCCACCCGCCCGGCCGCCGGGGACGACCCGCCGAAGTACACCGCCGGGACCGGGGACGGCACCCGGCTCAGCGCGGCGTCCGTGACGCCGACGTGCCTGCCCTCCAGGGTGACCCGTTCCCCGCGCCACAGGCCGCGGACGACCGTGAGGAACTCGTCGGTGCGCTCGTAGCGCTCGTCCTTGGTGAGGAAGTCGCCGTAGGCGCGCTGCTCGTGGTCCTCGCCGCCGGTGACGACGTTGACCAGCAGGCGCCCGCCCGAGTGCCGCTGGAACGTGGCGGCCATCTGCGCGGCGAGCGTGGGCGACAGCAGCCCCGGACGGAAGGCGACCAGGAACTTCAGCCGTTCGGAGCCGGCGACCAGCATGGCGGTGGTCAGCCAGGCGTCCTCGCACCAGGCCCCCGCCGGGGTGAGCGCGCCCTCGAAGCCGAGCTGCTCGGCGGCGCGCACGATCTGGCCGAGGTACGCCAGTGAGGCCGGCCGGTCCCCGCCGGCGGTGGTGACGTCGGTGCCGTGCCCGCCGCCGACGAGGTGGCGGCTGTCGCCGTACGTGGGCAAGAACCAGTGAAACGTCAGTGTCATGGCAGTCCCTTCAGGACGCGGCGAGCAGCGGGCGGCGCGCGGCCACGGCCGACGCGAAGCCGTCCACCACGCGGTAGAGCGGGGCGGCGTGCTCCGGGTCGAGGCCGGCCTCGCCGTCGCGGACCGCGATGTGCCGGTCCAGGACGAACCATTTCGGCACGACGTGGTCGGCCCCGAGCGAGGTCAGGACCGGGCGGAGCGCGTAGTCGATGGCCAGCACGTGGGCGGGGCTGCCGCCGGTGACGACCGGCAGCACGACCTTGCCCGCGAGCGCGAACTGCGGCAGCAGGTCGAGCACCGTCTTCAGCAGCCCGCTGTAGGCGGCCTTGTACACGGGGGAGGCGACCAGGACGCCGTCGGCCTCCTCGACGAGGCGGACGACCTCGGCGATGCGCGGATGCCGTGTGTCGGCCGACAGCAGCGCCTCGGCGGGCAGGTCGCGCGCCTGCACGCCGTCGACCTCGTGGCCGAGGAGGCGCAGCCGGTCGGCGAGGTGCGCGCAGAGGGCGGCGGTACGCGAGACCGCCGAGGGGCTGCCGGACAGGACGACGATGGTGGACATGGCGGAACCTCCGTCAAATGGGACCGGATCAGATCAGGCCGTGCCGCGGGGGCAGGGTCCGGCTCAGCGCGTACCTGCCGATGTGCTGGATCTTCCAGCGCACGGGATCGTGCAGGGTGTGGGTGCGGGCGTTGCGCCAGTGCCGGTGCAGGTTGAGCGAGTCCAGCGCCGACCTGGTGCCGGACACCTCGAACAGCGCGTCGCTCACCTCGACGGCGGCCGGGTCGGCGAAGGCCTTCGCCGTGGCGACCGCGATGGACGCCGCCGCGGCGGTCTCGTCGTCGAGCCGTTCCCGCGCGCGGTCGACCGCCCGCCCGGCCTCGCCCAGCAGAGCCTCGGCGGCCCGTACGGAGACCTCCAGCTCGCCGAAGCGCTGGATGGTCAGGGGGTCGTCGGCGGCGTGGCCGGCCCCGCTCTCGAACCACGGCCTGCTGCGGGTGCGCACGAACTCGGCCGCCTCGGTGAGCGCGGCGCGGGCGATGCCCACGTCGATCGCGGCGTGCAGCAGCTGCGCGTGGGCGCCGTGCAGCTGCGGCCCGGTGAAGGTCAGGTGGTGGGGGACGACGCGGTCGGCGGGCACCCGCACGCCCTCCAGCCGGACCGTGCCGCTGGCCGTGGTGCGCTGGCCCATGCCGTCCCAGTCGTCCACGACCGTCAGGCCGGGCGCGCCGGCCGGCACGTACGCGACGACGAGCCGGTCGGCGGGGTCCTTGGCCAACACGGTGATCCAGTCGGCGAACAGGGCTCCGGTCGAGTAGTGCTTGACGCCGTCGAGGACGTGGCCGCCGTCCTCGGCGGGGCGCAGCCGGGTGCGGTAGTCCTGCACGTGCCTGGTGCCCGCCTCCGACTGCGCGTTGCCGAACCGCCGGCCCGCCAGGACCTCGGCGAAGAAGAACGCCCGCTGCGCCGCCGACCCCTGCTGCCGCAGCACGTTGACGTACACGTAGTGGCTCTGCGGGATCTGGGCGATGTTGGGGTCGGCGGCGGCGAGCAGGCGGACGACCTCGGCCAGCGTGGCGGTCCGCACGTCGGCGCCGCCGTGCTCAC
>NZ_JBFAOO010000312.1:0-5686 GCF_040675265.1 Microbispora sp. NPDC049633 | reverse complement strand
GGCGCCTCCGCAGCCGGAGCCGCGGTCGCGCCGGCGCGGGCCGACATCGGCGTGTCCGCGTACGGCTTCGAGCTCGGGCAGGTGCGGCTGACCGGGGGCCGCTGGATGGAAAACCAGAACCGGACGCTGTCGTACCTGCGGTTCGTCGACGTCAACCGGTTGCTGTACAACTTCCGGGCCAACCACAGACTGTCCACCGCCGGCGCCGCCGCGAACGGAGGCTGGGACGCCCCGAGCTTCCCGTTCCGCACCCACATGCAGGGGCACTTCCTCTCCGCGTGGGCCCAGGCCTATGCCGTGCTCGGGGACACCACGTGCCGGGACAAGGCGACCTACATGGTCGCCGAAATGGCCAAGTGCCAGGCCAACAACGGCGCCGCCGGGTTCAACACCGGATACCTGTCCGGCTTCCCCGAGTCCGACTTCACCGCCCTGGAAGCCCGCACGCTGAGCAACGGCAACGTCCCCTACTACTGCATCCACAAGACGCTGACCGGCCTGCTCGACGTGTGGCGCCTCATCGGCGACACCCGGGCCCGCGATGTGCTGCTGGCACTGGCCGGCTGGGTCGACTGGCGGACGGGCAGGCTGAGCAGCAGCCAGATGCAGAACATGCTGGGCACCGAGTTCGGCGGGATGAACGCGGTGCTGACCGACATCTACCAGCAGACCGGCGACGGGCGCTGGCTCGCCGTCGCGCAGCGGTTCGACCACGCCGCCGTGTTCAACCCCCTGGCGTCGAACCAGGACCAGCTGAACGGCCTGCACGCCAACACCCAGGTGCCCAAGTGGATCGGCGCGGCCCGCGAGTACAAGGCCACCGGCACGACCCGCTACCGCGACATCGCCACCAACGCCTGGAACATCACCGTCGGCGCGCACACCTACGCGATCGGGGGCAACAGCCAGGCCGAGCACTTCCGGGCGCCCAACGCGATCGCGGGCTACCTCACCAACGACACCTGCGAGCACTGCAACAGCGTCAACATGCTCAACCTGACCCGCGAGCTGTGGTTGCTCAACCCCGATCGGGTGGCGTACGTCGACTTCTACGAGCAGGCGCTGCTCAACCACATCATCGGCGCGCAGAACCCGGCAGACGGCCACGGGCACGTCACCTACTTCACGCCGCTCAAGCCGGGCGGCCGCCGCGGTGTGGGCCCGGCGTGGGGCGGCGGCACCTGGAGCACCGACTACAACTCGTTCTGGTGCTGCCAGGGGACCGGGGTGGAGGTCAACACGAGACTGACGGACTCCATCTACTTCTACAACGGCACCACGCTGACGGTGAACCTGTTCGCCCCCTCGGTGCTGGACTGGGCCCAGCGCGGCATCACGGTCACCCAGACGACGTCCTATCCGGTGAGCGACACCACGACCCTCACCGTCACGGGCAACGCCGCCGGGTCGTGGTCGATGCGCGTCCGCATCCCCTCCTGGACCACCGGCGCCACCATCAGCGTCAACGGCGCGCAGCAGGACGTGGACACCACCCCCGGCACGTACGCCGTCCTCACCCGGTCCTGGGCCTCCGGCGACACCGTGACGGTCCGCCTGCCCATGCGCGTCGTCATGAAGGCCGCCAACGACAACCCGAACGTCGCGGCCATCACGTACGGCCCGGTCGTCCTGTCCGGGAACTACGGGAACACCGCACTGTCGGCGCCGCCCGCCCTGAACACCGCGTCCATCACCCGGACCGGCACCACCGCGCTCGCCTTCACCGCGACCGCCAACGGCGCCACGGTCAACCTGGGCCCGTTCTACGACGCGCACGGGCACAACTACACCGTCTACTGGAACACCGGCGGCAGCGGCGGCGGGGGAGGGACGGCGAGCTACCGGCTGGTCAACGCGGCCAGCGGCCTCGTGCTGGGCGTCCAGAACATGTCCACCGCCGACGGGGGCCTCGCGCTGCAGTGGACCGACAACGGCACCGCCGACCACGACTGGGAGCTGGTCGTGGACGGCACCGCCGTACGGTTCCGCAACGTCAACAGCGGCAAGGTGCTCGGCGTGGAGAACATGTCCACCGCCGACAACGCCCGCGTCCTGCAGTGGACCGACAACGGCACCGCGGACCACCGCTGGACGATCGCCGACGCCGGCGACGGCTCTCACAAGATCCGGAACGTCAACAGCGGCAAACTCCTGGCCATCCAGGGCGGCTCGACCGCGAACGGGGCCCAGGCCGTGCAGGACCCCGACAACGGCACCGCGGACAACCAGTGGCGGTTCGTGCCGAACGGCGCCCGGCGCATCCAGAACCTGGCCAGCGGGCTGGTGCTGGGCGTGCAGAACATGTCCACCGCCGACGGCGGCCTGGTCATCCAGTGGGGCGACACCGGAACCGCCGACCACCTCTGGACCGCGGTGGTCGACTCGGGCGGCTACCTGCGCCTGCGCAACTCCAACAGCGGCAAGGTGCTCGGCGTGGAGAACGCCGCCACCGCGGCCGGGTCGCGGGTGCTTCAGTGGGCCGACAACGGCACCTCCGACCACCGGTGGCGGCTGCGCCACGGCGCCAACGGATACTTCCGCATCCAGTGCGCCAACGGCGGCAGGGTCCTCGGCCTCAGCGGCGGCTCCACCGCCCAGGGCGCCCAGGTCGTCCTCGCCGACGACAACGGGGCGAACGACCGCCTGTGGCGGTTCGTCTGACCGGACGGGGAGGGCGTCAGGCCCGCCAGCGGTAATGGGCGTCGGGCAGGTTCTCCTCGTTGCCGCTGCCGTCGCCCTCCGCGACGAGGGTGAAACCGTGCCGCTCGTAGAACCGCCGGGCGCCCGTGTTGCGCTGGAAGACGTACAGGTCGAGCCCGTGGGGGCGCGCCTGCTTGGCCTGGCCGAGCAGCGCGCTCCCGACGCCGCCGTTCTGGGCGCCGGGCGCGAGATACAGGTGGTCGAGCCGGCCGCCGCTCAGGGCGGCGAACCCGGCGACCCGGCCGCGCAGCTCGGCCACCCACACCTGCGACGACGGCAGCACGACGCCGGCGATCCACGCCCGGGTCTCCTCGTCGGAGTGGAGACGGGGCAGGTAGGTCATCTCGGCCCGGGCGGCGAGGAACACCTCGGCGACGTGCCCGGCGTCTGCGGGCCCCGCGCGGCGGATCAGCGGCGGGGCGTCGTGGACGGTCACCCCCGCCCTCCTCTCCGTGCGGCGGACGGCCGGGCGGCGCCGCTCACGACCCGGCGCCCAGGGCGTCGCGGGCCGCCATCAGGGCGAAACCGAGCAGGTTGAGGCCCTGCCAGGTCGAGGGGGAGGCGGCGCGCTCGTCGCCTGCGGTCAGGCCGATGCCCCAGATCCGGTCGTACGGGCTGGCCTCGACCAGGACCCGGCCCCCGGTCGCGAGCAGGTACCGCGACAACTCGGGGTTCTGGCCGAACTTGGCGATGCTGCCGCGGACCACGATGTCGAACCGGCGGGCGTCCCACACCAGCTCGTCGAAGCCGCGTACGGCCCGGCCGAGCTTCTTGGCCTCACCGGGATGACCGGCGGCGAGGATCTGCCCGGCGGCCCGGTCGTCGCCGAACAGCCAGGCCTTGTGCGCCATCATGTAGTGCTCGGCGGAGGCGAAGGTGTGGCCGTCCTCGGTGAAGGTGACCGGCCACCACTGCGACAGGCAGCCGGGGCCGACGCCTCCGTCCCGGGCGGGCCGGTGGCCCCAGAAGTACAGGTAGCGGAGGGCGCGGCCGTCCCGCTCCGCGGCGACCGCCTCGTCCACACTGCGCGGTAACAGGATCTGCTCGGACACGCCCACACCGTGCCACAGACGGCCTCGTCCCGGCCATCGGGTTTCGGCGCCGCGCAGCGTCGCGCCGCCCCGCGCCGCCCCGCGCCGGATGTGACCTGCGGCCCTAAGCTACGTGACGGAATCGGCCCAGCGGATCCCCGTGGCGAACCGGTCGTCGCCGAACCACGCTGCTCGTCGGCCCCCAATGGTGCTCCGGGCGTGACCGTCCCCGGGAGGAGAAGCTCGTGTTATCAGGAGGCATGACCCGGAAACGGGCGGTCTGGCTCGTCCTGGCTCATCGCCCCCAGGCCTTTGTCCCCGGGTGGTTCAGAAGCGGCTTCTGGCCACCCCTGCCGGCCCGCCGGAGCGTATGGCGCTGGGCACGCGTGCCGGGGTGGCTGGGCAACGGGGCTCTCCCGGTGGTCGCGGGAGTGGCCGCCGGGGTCGTCGCCTGGCTCCACGGTCACCGAGAGCAGGCGCCGATGGTGATCGCGGGCGTCGTGATGATCGCCGTGCGGATGATGCCCTTCGCCTGGCCGCGGCGCGTGCGTCAGGCGCACGTCGCCCGGCGTGCCGACCACCCCGAGCTGTACGCGATGGTCGACGAGGTGGCGAGGACCCTGGGAGTGCGACGTCCGTCGCGCGTGTGCTTCATGGCCGTCGCGGAGTCGGCCGCCTTCCGGCTGGGGCCACGGCGTACGGAGCTGTGGATCGGCCTGCCGTACGCGATGGGCTTCGACCGGGCGGAGTTGCGCGGGGTCATCGCCTTCGAACTCGCCCTCCTGGAGGCGTGCCGGACGCGGCCGCTCGCCGCGCTCCTGGAGCTCTGGGCGTCGGTGCCGATCAGGAAGGACGCCGTCCGAGCGGAGGTGGCCGCCGTCGTCAAGGCCCTCATGCTGCGGGCCGACGAGGCCGGCTGCCTGGTGTCGGACCGCAGGACCATCGCGACCGCGCTTCTCCGCGGTGCGCTCCTGCCCCATTCGCTCGACTGGTTCGCCGGCCGCTACGCCGCATTTCTGCCCGGCTTCGGGCTGTTCGCGGTGGATCTCTACCAGGGCTGGCGCTGGAAGGTGTTCGAGGACGACCTGCCGGCCCGGCTCACGCCGCGCTACCGCGAGTTGTACGCGGCGGACCCGTCCAGGCACGGGTTCATGCTCGATCGGATCGCGGAGCTCGGCGCCGCCCCGGACGAGCCGCTCCGGCCGGCGGAGGACCCGATCGTGCGGGCGCTTCACCCTGCCGTCGAGGAACGGTTCGCCCGATGGCTGCTCCGCGACCACACGGCGGGCCGGACGGTGTACTGGTCCGTCGACTTCGCGGACATGCCCTTCTCGGTCTGGGACGCATTGGTCGAACAGGGCCACGACAGCGTCCTGCGGGCCGTGGCCCACCTTTCCGGGCGGCCGGACCCGGCGCTCGACGACCTGATGGAGATCGTGGCGTCCGGGCGTATCGAGGAGCTCCAGTGGGAGCACGGGGAGGAGCCGTGCACCCACCCGTCACCCGGAGTCTGCGCTCTGTTCCCGGTGCTGCACCGCACGCTGCGGATGCGGGGCTACACGTACGTCAACGCGCTGCGCCATCGGGAACTCGCCGGGCCGGACGGCAACGTCGTCGACGTCGTACGGCTGGCGCAGGCGATCGAGCGAGGGGACCGGCCACCGCAGACCCTCGTGCCCGCGACGGCGTCGTGAACGAGGCGATGGGAACCGGATCGGTGTCAGGGGCCTCGCGGGCCTGAGTGGAAGGCCGTCGTCCAGGTGGTGTCCATCGACCTGGCAGCCTGCTACCGCACCGCGATCCGACCGGACTCGCGCCCGCCGGAGATGCCGGGCCTCGTGGCGACGGCCGACCACTCATGCTCCGAGGGGTCTGCCTTGGCTGCTGAGGATCAGCTTCTCGATGCGCTTGCGGCGCCGGGCGCTGGTGATCCGCAGGGCGACGACGAGCAGGAC
>NZ_JBFAOO010000311.1:0-5843 GCF_040675265.1 Microbispora sp. NPDC049633 | reverse complement strand
GCGAGCGCTGGAGGTCGGCGGCCATCCGTACGGCGTGGGCGACGTCGGCCACGTAGGGCAGCAGCGTGCCGAGCACCCGCTCGTCGTGGGCGGCGGCGAACCGCCGGGCACCCGGCGGGCCGAGGAGCAGCCGGCCCACCGGCTCGCCGTGCCAGACCAGCGGCACCTCGCGCGGCGACGGCCCGACATGGCCGCTCTCCACGTAGCGGGGCCTGCCGTCGGCGATCTCGACGGCGACCCCCTCCACGGCCAGGCCCTCGCGCACGACCGTCACCACCGACGCCAGCGCGTCGGCGGGGTCGGCCCGCCGCACCTCCTGCGTCAGCCGCTCGGCGAGCAGCGCGGGATCGCCCACCCTGCCGTACAGCGCGCGGTCGGCCACGCGCAGCAGGGCGCGGCGCAGCGGCTGGAAGAACCCGCCCGCGAACAGCGCCGCCGCGAGCCCGGCCACCTGGTGGTACCCGGAGACGACCAGGCTGGAGACCGCCCCCGCGCCGAAGTAGACGGCGCTGATCACGCCGAGGAGCCCGGCGGTGACGAAGGTCCGGCTGATCACCGTGTCGATGCCGTACAGCCGGTAGCGCAGCGCCGCGAACAGGATCGCGAACGGGATGAGCGCCGTCCACAGCGTGGCGGGCACCCACCACGACTCGCCCATGAGGTACATCGCGACGTACCCGGCGAAGGCGGTGAGGGGCCAGGCGATCTGCCGCCGCGTCACGGGGTCGGCGCGCCGCAGCCGCAGCACGAGCGAGGCGAACGCGGCGACCACGCAGACCCGGACCGTGTAGTCGAGGACCGTCCACGCCGCCGTGTAGTAGGGGACGAGGGCCCTGACCTCCAGCGGGTTGTGGATCACCTCCGGCCAGGCGTACGCCGCGCGGGCGGGGTCGGGCCGCAGCAGGGCCAGGACGACCTCGGTGGTCGTGGCGGCGGCGCCCAGCACGACCACCCAGAGCCAGCGGCGCGAGGGGAGCCGGCCCGTGGGCGAGCAGAGCGGGAGGAGGATCGCCAGCATGAGCCCCGCCGCCGCCCAGCACACGACGGCGATCACGCGGCCCGCGTTGGCCGCCCCCATCTCGCCCTGCCAGGCCCAGTGGAAGGAGAGCGCGGTGAAGGCGACGTTCCCCGAGCCGAGCAGTCCACCCGCGCAGATCAGCCACGCGAGGCTGAGCCGGGGCCGCTGGGACACCAGGAAAGCCCCCGTGACGGGGAACGTGAGCGCGACGCCGAAGTCCGGCGTGAGCGGGGGCTTCGGCTGCCACTCCCCGGGGAGCCCGACCTGGACCAGCACTCCCAGGAGGGTCAGGAGCAGTGCCGCGGCCGCCATCGCCCAGGCCACCGCCCGCGCGGGAAAGGCTGGGGGGTTCTCGTCCATCCTGAAAGGGATTATGTCCCGTCCCGTTCTTTCCTGACCAGGGAAGCGGACCTACGTCGCCGGCGCGGAGCGGCGGCGGACGGCGCGGCCGATGAGGAGCTGGCCCGCCGCCGCGAGCAGGCCGAGGCCGCCGAACAGGGGCCACACCAGGCCGGGGGCGTCGGCCAGCAGCCGGGTGCCCACCAGGGGTGCGAGCAGGGTTCCGGCCGACCAGGACAGGCCGTACAGGCCCGAGTAGCGCCCGCGCAGGTGGGGTGGCGCGAGCGTCGCGACGATCGCCCCAGGGATCCCGGCCGTGAGCACCTCGCCGAGCGTCCAGACGGCCACGGCCGCCGCGTGCCCGGCCGCCGACGACGCCAGTGAGGTCACCGCGAATCCGACGCCGACGAGCGCGAACCCGGACGCGAGGACCTTGGACGGATCGAACCGGGCCAGCCACGCGTTGGTGAGCGGCTGGACGACCACGATCAGCAGGCCGTTGACCGCCATCGCCATGCCGTACGCGCTCGCGGGCAGCCCCTGGCCGGTCATGGCGAGCGGCAGCGTGCTGTAGCCCTGCAGGTAGACCAGCGAGTACGCCAGGTTGCCCAGCACGAAGACCAGCATGAGCCGGTCGCGCAGCACGTCGGCGAACCGGCCGGGCAGCGCGTCCTCGCGGGCCGGGCGGGTCTCCGGGATCGCCCGCCATACGAGAAGCCCGAAGATCAGGCAGGTCACGGCGTCCACCCAGAACAGCACGGTGAAGCCCGAGTGGGCGAGCCACCCGCCCGCCACCATGGCGACGGAGAAGCCGAGGTTGATGGCCCAGAACAGCAGCCCGAACGCCCGCGGCCGGTCCTCCGGCGGCACCAGGTCGGCGACGATCGCCTGCGAGGCCGGGCGGTAGGCGTCCACCACGATGCCCAGCACGAACATGCCCGCGACGAGCCCCGGCACGCTGGTGGTGTAGCCGAGCGCGACCATGGTGACGGCCGTGGCGACCATGCCGCCCGTCAGTGTGACCCGGCGCCCGAGGCGGTCGGCCAGCCATCCTGCGACCGGCTGCGACAGCAGGGACCCCACGCCGAACATCGTCATGACCAGCCCGGTGGTGGCGAGGGAGACGCCGCGGGCCTGGGTGAGGTAGATGCCGATGAACGGCTCCACCATCGTGCCGAGCCGGTTGACGAACGTTCCGCCGAACAGCACCCAGAACGGTCGGGGCAGGCCGCCGACCTTCGACTGGATGAAGCCGGTCCTGTCGATCACAGTGGTCACGGACGTCCACTCTTGGACACCAGGGCCGGGCCGTGCCAATCTTTTAGCCCTGGCTGAAACATAGGGGGAGCGGCCGTGCCGGTGGAGTGGCGTTTCACGCCCGACGACGTGGCGCGGCTGCGCTTCGCGTTCTCCCCGATGTGGGAGTTGGTGGCCAGTCTCCGGGTGCTGCGCGCGCCCGGCCGCCACTCGCTGCATCTGCCGTGGCTGCGGGCCGTACGGCCGCGCTTGCGCGAGGTGGATCTGACCGACCTGTTCGCGCTGGTCCCGGTGAGCGGCTACATGCCCGACTTCCTCACCCCGCCGCCCGACACGCCGTTCCCGGACTTCGCCGCCGAACTGGAGCGGGTGCGCGGCACACCGCCCGGCACGGCGTACGAGGAGGCGGCCTGGGTGCAGACGTCCGACCCCGCGGCGCTGCGGCGGTTCACCGACGACCCGGCGCAGGGCGTGCGGCGGGTGGCCGACCGGCTGACGGAGTACTGGACGGTCGTGTTCGAGGAGTTCTGGCCCAGGATCCGCGCGCTGCTCGAGGCCGACGTCATGTGGCGGGCCCGCACGCTGGCGGCCGGGGGAGTGCGGGAACTGTTCGCCGACCTGCACCCGGCCGTCGCCTGGCACGGAGACCGGCTCGTCACGGCCAAGAGCTGCGCCTACGACGGCGACCTCGGCGGGCACGGCCTCGTCCTCGTGCCGAGCGCCTTCGCCTGGCCGGACGTCTCGGTGATGTACGAGCCGTACCGGCCGATGCTGTGCTATCCGGCGCGGGGCGTCGGGACGCTGTGGTCGGACGGCACGCCCTGCACCCCCGAGGCGCTGTCCGCGCTCATCGGCCGCACCCGGGCGCAGGTGCTCACCGCGCTGGCCGAGCCCGGCTCGACCACCGGGCTCGCCCGGCGGCTCGGCCTCACGCCGGGCGCGGTCAGCCAGCACCTCGCCGTGCTGTCCGACGCGGGCCTGGTGATGCGGCGGCGGCTCGGCCGCGAGGTGCTCTACCGGCGGACCCCGGTCGGCGAGTCGCTCGCCGCGGTCTGCTGATCACTTCGGGTCCGGCAGGGCGGGTACGGCGGGCAGCCGGGCCGTGACCGTCGTCCCGCGGCCGTGTTCCGAGGTGACGGCGCAGGTGCCGCCCAGCTCGGCCGCCCGCTCGGTCATCGAGCTCGTCCCCACGCCCGACCTGCGGCCGGGCGGGAGCCCCACGCCGTCGTCGGCCACGGTCACCCGCAGCTCGCCGTTCCGGTGCAGGACCACCCGCACGCGCCGGGCCCGCGCGTGCTTGCGCACGTTCGTCAGCGCCTCCTGGACGATGCGGTAGGCCGCCACCTCCACGGCGGCGGGCAGTCCCGACATGTCCCCGGTCACCTCGACCTCGGCCACCGACTCCTCACCGGCCGCCAGCCCGGGACGCGCCTCCTCCGCCAGGGCCCGTACGGCTCCCGCCAGGCCGAGGTCGTCGAGGGCGGGGGGACGCAGGCCGTACACGAGCTGGCGGACGTCGGCGGTGACGTCGTTCATGCCTTCCCGCAGGTCCCGGAGCAGGGCGTCGGCCGTGTCCGGGGCCCGTTCCAAAGTGTGGCGCGCCATGTTGATCGCCATCGCCATCGAGGCCAGCGTCTGCCCGAGCCCGTCGTGCAGGTCGCGGCGCAGCCGCCGCCGCTCCTCCTCCCGCGCCGTCAGGATGCGCTCGCGGGAGCGCTGCAGCGCGGTGGTGAGCGACACCGTGTGGGCGGCGTCGGCGACGTACGGCGCGAGCACCGCGATCACGCGCTCGTCGTGGGCGGCGGGGAAGCGGCGCCCGCCCGGCGGGCCGATCAGCAGGCGGCCGACCGGCTCGCCGTGCCAGACCAGGGGTATCTCCCGTGCCACCGGCCCGGGCCGGCCGCTCGTCGTGACGTTCCCGTCGATCTCCACCGTGATGCCCGTGACCGACAGGCCCTCGCGCAGCACCTCCAGGGCGGCCAGCAGGGCGTGCGCGGGGTCGGCGTGCTGCAACCGCCGCCGCAGCCCGGCGGCGAGCGCGAGCGGGTCGCCGCCCGTGCCGTAAAGCGCGCGGTCGACGAGGCGCTGCAGCACGTTGCGGATGGGGTGGAAGAACGCCCCGGCGAACAGGGCCGCGGCCAGGCCGGCGAACCTGTCGACGCCGGACAGGATCAGGCTGGAGCCCGCCCCGACGAGCACGTAGACGGCGGCCACGACGCCGACCAGGCCCGCGCCGACCAGGGTCCTGCTGATCAGCGTGTCGATCCCGTAAAGCCGGTAGCGCAGCACGGCGACCGCGATCGCGGCCGGCACCAGGGGGAGGGTGAGCGAGGCCGTCCACCAGACCGGAGGGCCGATCACCCAGGGGACCACCACCCCGGCCATGGCCACGAGCGGCCACAGGATCTGGCGGCGCTCGATCCCGTCCGCCCGGTTGAAGCGGACGACGAGCGAGGAGAACGCCAGCGCCATGCCCACCGCGACGACCGTGTGCAGCACCTGCCGGGTGCCCTGGTAGTACGGCGCGAAGACCGCGACCTCCAGCGCGTTGTACCCGGTGCGCACGCTCGACGGGGCGATCAGCGAGCACAGCCAGTCGAGGGCGAGGGCGGTGGCGGTCACGCCCCCCGGCACGCACCACCGCTTGGACAGGATCCGCCCGGTGGGATACAGCAGCGGCAGCAGCACCCCGAGCGCGTACGTCGTGAGGTTCCACACGCCGTCGGCGAAGACCCAGAGCGGGTGGACCAGTGGATGACCGCCGTCCTGGACGAGCAGGGCGGCCAGGTTGGCGGCGAGGATGTTGGCGGCCGAGCCCAGACCGCCCAGGCACAGCAGCCATCCGAGCAGCAGCCGGGGCCGCGAGATCACCAGCAGCGCCCCGAAGATCGGGAACGTGGTGCCCGCGATGTCCTCGGGCGCGAACGGCAGCGGGGTGAGGGGGGAGTCCGGCAGCTGGGCGGTCACCCAGATGTCGGCCAGTTCCAGGCAGATCGCCACGCCGGCGATCGCCACCGCGACGGTGGGCCCGAGCGTCCGCACCCGGCCCGGCCAGTCGAGCGCGCGCAGCCGCCGCAGCCGGTCGACGGCGCGCGGGTGCGCGGCGCCATCCTCTGCGCCGGCCCCTGCGCCGGTCTCCGAGTCGCCCTCTGCGCGGGTCTCTGGGCCGGTCTCTGCGCCGGTCTCCGGCCCCCGGCCGGGCGCGGCGCCGCCCCGGGGAAGGGTCACG
>NZ_JBFAOO010000310.1:0-5870 GCF_040675265.1 Microbispora sp. NPDC049633 | reverse complement strand
GCCCGCGGCCTGCGCGGGACCGCCGCCGCCCGTGGTCTCCTCGGGGCCCATGCCCGCCGCCTCGTCCTCGAAGTCCTCCTCGTCGAAGTCCTCGTCGGAGGTCTTCTCCTCGTCGGTCTCCTCCTCCGGCATCTCCTCGTCGACTTCCTCCTCCGGCATCGCCTCGGGCGCGGCCTGCTGCACGGCGTTCTGCACCGGCATGACCCCGCCGGCGCCGCCCGCACCGGCGGGTGCGACGACAGGCTGCGCGTTGCTGTTGGTGGTGTCGTTGTTGGTGTAGGCCTGCGGCCAGTTCCAGCCCTGCCAGTTGTTCTGCGGCCATATGTTGTTGGGCTGCGTCACCTGGTTGTCGCTCACCACCACCGGCTCCGTCGGCGTCTGGACGTTCTCCACCACGACGGGCCTGGGCGGATACACGCCGTCGTCCGACGGAAGGACGGTGAAGCCGACGGACTGCGCCGCCGCGGCCCCGGGGATCCCGAGGGCCAGGCCGCCGGCGACCGCCGCCGCCACAAAGATAGGTATTTTAGTTCGCGCCACTTGGACTCCCGATAACGCGCGCTCAAATTAATTGAGCATTTGCCCTGATTGCCAGCGACATTTCGCTGCTCGACTGTTATATGTGTCGCGGGAAGGCTTGCTCCATAACGGCGCACGGTGCTTACCGAAGGATCGTCCATGTTTTCGCTTCATTGACCACGAGCGCGTCGCCGCGGTTCGCGGTGGATGTGCAGCACACGGTACGGCCCGCGCCCGCTGTGGGGGGCGGGACACGCGACGGGCTTACCGCTCCTGTGCTCGGCGTCCGGACAGCGAGCGGCCCTCCGGCACGAAGACGAGGGCCGACGACGGCGAACTGGCGGTTGTCCTCGCCGTCTACTTCGCGCGTGCGGAGCGGCGGCGCTTGGAGACCAGCAGGGCGCAGCCGAAGGAGAGGGCGGTGGCGAGCAGGCCCGCGCCCGCGGCGGCGACTCCCGTCGGCGCCCCCGTGAACGGCAGAGCGGTGCCACCGGCCGGACCGCCCGCGGGCATCGCCTGCTCAGGGGTCACCCTCATCGGCGTCTCCGGCACCGTCTTCTCCGGAGCCTCCTCGGGCCCCTTCTCCGGCACGTTCTCGAGCTCGCTTGGGCCGGGCGCGGCCTGCTGCGCCCCCGGGGCGCTCTGCACGGGGTTCTGCACGGGGTTCTGTACGGGGTTCTGTACGGGGTTCTGTACGGGGGTGATCCCCGCGTTGCCGTTCGGCGTCTCGTTGTTCGTCCGGACGCCGGGTCCGTTGTCGCCACCCCACGTGGGCTGGTTCCACACCGGCCACCAGCCGTTGCCGTCGCTGGGCTGTGTGACCACCTGGGTCTCCGGCACAGCCGTCGGTCGCTGCTCCTCAACCACCGCCGGCACGACCGGTTCGACAACGGCGGCCGCGTCGATGGGCCTGGCCTCCGCGTCCACCACGGGCTTGGTCTCCGGGCGGGTCACCGGCTTGGTCTCCTCCCGAGCAGGCTCGGCCGCGGGCTGGGACGGGGTCTCCGGCTCGGCCTTCACCACAGGCTCGACCCGGCTCTCCGGCTTGGTCACCGGCTGGGTCACCGGCTGGGTCACAGGCCTGGTCACCGGCCCGGTCTCCTCCACAGCAGGCTCGGCCGCATCGGTGGCAGGGGCGCAAACGCAATCCGCCTCTGCCGCACTCCCGATCGCCGCGTTCACGGCAGGCTCGGCCCGCACTCCGACGCCGGCCGCGGCCGTAGCCCCCAGCCCCAGGCCCAGGCCCAGCCCGAGGCCAAGCGACAGGTGGCCCGCGTGCGGGTGGGGCCGGTTCGAGCGCCTCTCCTCCTGGGCTGCGCCGCCGGCGTTTCCGTTCCCGGCGACCTCGGGGTCGCAGGGCCCGGGCCGACACCGATCCGGATGGGTGGCGAGCCCCGGCGCCGAAGAGCGGGGCTGGGCATTGGCGATGCCGTTGGCGCCGAGTGTCAGGCCGCCCGCAACCGTCACCGCCAGGAGAACAGGTACTGTGTTTTTTCGCGTCACTTCGGACTCCCGATGTAGCCGGCTCAAGCGAATGAGCATTTACTGAGTCACCAGCGGTATTTCGCTGCTCCACCGTTGTACTCATTCGGGAAAGAGCCCCCGGGTCCGGCGCTCAGTGTTTAACGAAATGATCGTTTGGCTTTTCACGGTGTTGACCCGACACCGCCCGCCGGAGGTGGGCGAAGGACCGCGCACACGAACGGACGACGCGGGCCGTACGGCGCGGGACACGCGGCGGACTCACCGCTCACGTACCGGGCGTGCCAAAGAATTCACCAACGCCCTCCGCGTGGCCGCCGCCCGGAGATTTCCCCGGGCGATACTCGGTGCGTGCGAGCGGTCACCAGGGTCATCGGCGAGCTGTGCCTGCCCGTGGGGCTGGTCCTGCTGCTGTTCTACGCGTACCTGCTCTGGGGCACCGGCGCGGAGACCGAGCGGGAGCAGCGCGTCCTGCAGCAGCGGCTCGGAGACGTCTTCGACAGGCACGGCGAGCACGCGGGCCCCGGTGCGGTGAAGCTCGGCGACGCCCTGGCGCTGCTGCGCATCCCCCGGCTGGGCGCCGGATACCGGTACGCGGTCGTCGAGGGCGTCGGGCCGGCGGAGCTGCGCAAGGGTCCCGGCCACTTCCCCGGCACGGCGCTGCCCGGCCAGGTGGGCAACTTCGTGCTCTCCGGGCACCGCACCACCTACGCCGCGCCGTTCAACCGGCTCGACGAGCTGCGGCGCGGCGACGACATCGTGGTCGACGCGCGGGACGCCCGCTACACCTATGAGGTCACGCGCAAGGAGGTCGTCGATCCCGGGGACGTCGGCGTCGTCGACCCCGTTCCCGGCCATCCGGGGCGGCGGCCCACGACCGCGCTGATGACCATGACCACCTGCCATCCCGAGTTCTCCGCCGCGCGGCGCCTGGTCGTCCAGGGCGTGCTCGTGCGGCGCGAGGAACGGCAGGACTGACCGAGGGAGAACCGGCGTGTACAGATTCCTCTGGCGGCACCTGCCCGGCGGCACCGCGCTGCGGCTGGCCGTCGTCCTGCTGCTGACCGGCGTCGCGGTGGCCGCGCTGTGGTACGTCGTGTTCCCCTGGCTGGCTCCCCGGGTGCCGCTCGGGTGAACGCCTCGCGATCCATAACGCGGTAGTAGGGGAAAACGGGCCTGTCCCCCGCCGGGTCCGCCGAACGTACGTTTGCGGCAGTCCCACCCGAGACACCCCGGTCACCGGCGCGCCTCGTGGTGGTCATCCCCCAGCCGAGGAGACGACGGTGCACATGTCCCCGATGCGGATGTCCCCGATGCGAGTGTCCCCGATGCGAGTGTCCCCGATGCGAGTGTCACGGTTCCTCCGGTCCGTCGCGGCCCTGCTCACGGGAGCGGCCGTGCTGCTCACGGTGTCCCCGGCCCGGGCGGCCCAGCCGGCCGGCGGCACCACGGCGAGCACGACGGCGAGCACGGCGGCGAGCGCGGCGGTGCGCGTGCTGCGGTACGACGCGAGCCGGGCCGCCGAGTTCCGCGCGGTGATGGACCAGGCCGCACAGGTCTGGAACGCCTCCGTCACCAGCGTGCGGCTCGTGGCGGGCACACCCGCCGACTTCGTGGTGCTCGCCGACAACGGCTGGCCCCGCACGAGCGTCACCAGGCTGGGCCGGGGCACCATCTGGATGGGCAGGGAGGCGACCGCCGAGGGCTACCATCCCCTGCGCATCGCCACCCATGAGATCGGCCACATCCTCGGTCTGCCCGACCGTCGCACCGGCCGCTGCACCGACCTGATGTCCGGTCACAGCGCCCCGGTGAGCTGCACCAACGCCAACCCCAGCGCGGCCGAGAGGAGCGCGGTCGAGGCGAACTTCGCCGGCTCCGCCCTCCGCGCGGGGGACCTCGCCGGCGGGCTCTTCGTCGACCGTCCCGACGCCGCCCGCGACCTCGTTCCCGCGCCGTAGGGCGCGTCCGGCGCGGTCGCGTCCCCGGGTCCGCCCGTCGTGGCGCGGCCCGGGGACGGCCCGTGCCGCCGCGACGAGAGTCGCGCGTGCGGTCGGGGCGAGGGTCAGAGGGGCGAGGGCCGGGGGGCGGGAGTCAGAGCGCGACGCCGAGGAGCGCGTCGGCGATGTCGCGCACCAGCCCCGGCGAGGAGGCGTCGTCGCCCTCCGCCGCCGCCCAGGCGTCGATCGCCGCGACCGCGCCCGGGGCGTCGAGGTCGTCCGAGAGGCGCTCGCGCACCGCCGCCAGCACCGGGCCGCCCGCGGGGCCCGCCGTGCGCGCCACCGCCGCCCGCCACCGCGCCAGCCTCTCCTCCGCGGCGGCGAGTTGGTCCTGCGTCCACTCCCAGTCCGTGCGGTAGTGGTGCGCCAGCAGAGCCAGCCGTACGGCCATGGGGTCGGTCGTCTGCCGCAGCCGGGAGACGAACACGAGGTTGCCCTTGGACTTGGACATCTTCTCGCCGTCCAGGCCGACCATGCCCGCGTGGACGTACGCCCGCGCGAACGGCCACTCACCGGTGGCCACGTGGCCCTCGCAGGCGCCCATCTCGTGGTGCGGGAAGATCAGGTCAGAACCGCCGCCGGCGACGTCGAAGCCGCTGCCCAGGTTGCGCAGGGCGATGGCGGTGCACTCGACGTGCCAGCCGGGCCTGCCGGGGCCGAACGGCGACTCCCAGGACGGCTCTCCCGGTCGTTCCGCCCGCCAGAGCAGCCAGTCGAGCGGATGGCGCTTGCCCTGCCTGCCGGGGTCGCCTCCGCGCTCGCCGAACAGCTCCAGCATGGTCTCCTCGGAGTAGCCCGAGACCGCGCCGAACTTGGGCGCGGCGGCGACGGAGAAGTAGACGTCCCCGTCGATCTCGTACGTGGCGCCCCGCTCGGCCAGCCGGACGATCAGGTCGGCGATCTCCCCGACGGTCTCGGTGACCCCGACGTACTCGCGGGGCGGCAGGATGCGCAGGGCCTCCATGTCGGACCGGAACAGCTCGATCTCGCGCTCGCCGAGGGAGCGCCAGTCGGTCCCGGTCGCCTCGGCCCGCTCCAGGAGGGGGTCGTCCACATCGGTGGCGTTCTGGGTGTAGTGCACGTCGTGGCCGGCGTCCCGCCACACCCTGTTGACCAGGTCGAAGGCGAGGTAGGTGTTGGCGTGCCCGAGGTGGGTGGCGTCGTACGGCGTGATGCCGCAGACGTACAGACGGGCCTCGCCGGAGGGGGCCGTCTCCCGCACCTCACGGGCGGCGGTGTCGTACAGACGGAGCGGAAGGCCCGGACCAGGCAACCTGGGGACATTCGGAGCAGACCACGATCGCATGGTGTGAAGCCTATCCGCGAGGCCGACGGACCGGTTCAGCCGGTCTGGTCCACGAGGTGTCGATCTCGTGCCAGGTGTCCGGGTCGTCCGGTTGGGGGCAGAAGTCGTAGCGCAGCCCCTGCTCCGCGAGGGCGACCAGCGTGACCGACAGGCTGGCGAAGACCCGGCCGTCCGGCAGCCGCCGCCGCATGACCAGCGCGCGGGGATCGTCCCAGGGCAGCCCGGCGCCCGAGGCGGGGTCGAGCCACTCCCCCCAGAACCGTTCGGACGAGCCGCCCGTGGTCCATCCGGGCCGGGCGGCGCGGGCGAACCGGGGCCGGAACCAGGCGGTGCGCGGCGCGCTCTCGCCGCGGTCCCAGCCCGTGTTCACGATCATGTGCACGCCCTCGGGCAGCTTCTCCTCGGTCAGGACCTCGCCGTCCCAGCTCCACAGCCGCACACCGTCGAGCCCGCCGAGGACGAGATGGAAGGGGTCGTACCAGGACAGGTCGAGCGACGGGAGCTCCCCCGTGGCGGCGGCCAGGAGGGGCAGTTCGCCGCGTGAGTGACGCCGGCCCGCCGGG
>NZ_JBFAOO010000309.1:0-5895 GCF_040675265.1 Microbispora sp. NPDC049633 | reverse complement strand
GGGGTGTTCAGCTCGATCGTGGCCGGCGCGTCGCCGTCGTTGACCGCCGTCACGGCGAGGTACACCGAGCTGCCGATGCAGCGCGGCGCGGCCGTCACGGTCAGCTTGACCTCCGCCGAGGGAGCCGCGGAGATCGTCAGCGAGAGCGTCTTGATCTCCTCGGTGTTCCCGGCCTTGTCGGTCGAGCGGTAGCGCAGCTGGTGCTGGCCCTCGCCCGAGACGGTCACCGGAGCGGTGTACGCCGTCCAGTCGCCGTTGTCCAGCGAGTACTCGGTCTTGGCGACCCCGCTGCCGCCGGCCTCGTCGGCCGCCTTCAGCGTGACCGTGACCGGGCCGGTGAACGAACCGCCCTCCGGCTGCGCCGGGTCGGTCGTCGCCGTCGTCACCGGAGCGGTCTTGTCCTCGCTACCCGCCTTGGTCAGCTTGAAGTAGTCGAACTTGACCGTCTTGGACGCGGTCTGGTTGGTGCCGATGGTGTAGACACCGACCTTCGACGCGTTCGCCACGGCGCTGTTCTTCACCGGGGTGACCGTGCCGTTGGTGGCCAGGTCGGTCCAGGTGGTGCCGTCGGAGGAGTAGGAGCCGGTGAAGCTGTCTCCCACCTTCTTCAGGCGCAGCCACCACACACCGGTGGTGCGGTTGGCGATCTGCGGCTGCGGGTTCTGCACGGTGCCGCCGACCTCGCTGCGCAGCTCGATCGTCCGCGCCACCGTCGACCCTGCGGCGTTGGTGGTGAGGAAGTCGAACTTCACGTAGTTGTCGTCGTCGCCGTAGACGATCAGGCCGCCCTGCTGGTACTGCTCGCTGAGAGCAGAGCCGTCGACCTTGGTCTCCAGCGTCCAGTCACCGCTCGGCGCCTTCTGCAGGATGAAGTTCTTCGGAGCGCCGTTGGGCGTCCCGTAGATGTCACCCGTGGTGGTGTCGATCTCCAGGTTGCCGCCCGTCACACGCAGCGTGGCCGGGTCGGAACGGACGATCGAGTCCCAACGGCAGTTGTCGAGCGAGGTGCCGTTGAAGTCGTCGTCCGGGTTCGGGCCGGTCGCCTTGTCGTCCGGCGTGATGTGGAACCAGTCGAAGGCCGCGTCCACCACCGGGTGGTTGGCCCCGGCCAGCGAGATCAGGCCGATCTTCGGGTTGGTGATCCCGGCGAGCGGCTTGGTCTCGGACATCGCGGTGAAGTTGCTGCCGTCCGACGAGTAGTGAGCGGTGATGTTGGTGCCGTCGCTGATGAACCGCACGTACACCGTGTCGGGGTAGGCGTCCCCGAGCTGGGCCGTGTTGCTCGCCGTCACCTCGTTGGGGTTGCCCTTGTCCTCCCGGATGAACTGGAAGACGCGGTTGGCGTGGTTGGACCCGTTGGTCGACCGCGCCTGCAGCACCATCTTGGCGTAGTTGTCGTCGTCGCCGTAGATGATCAGGCCCGCCTGCTGGTACGCGTCACGCGCGTCCATGGTCAGCTTGGCCGTGGCCGTCCAGGCACCCGAGGGAGCCGGCTGCACGACGATGTTCGGCGTGTTGTTGGTCGTCTGGTAGATGTCGGTGGTCGACGTCGGGATGATGAGCTTGCCGTCGGCGACCCTGAGGTCCTGGTTCTCCCGGACGACCGACCAGCGGTCACGGTCGAGCTGGGTGCCCAGGAAGTCGTCGGAACGACCGGAGAAGCACACCGTGGCCGGCGCGTTCACCTTGATCTCGACCTTGGCGCTGGACGACGCGCCCTTGCTGTCGGACGCGGTCACAACGGCGGTGTAGGTGCCCGGCGCGTTGTAGGTGTAGCTCGCGTTCGCCGTCGTCGGCTGCGGCGAGCCGTTCACCCCGAAGTCCCACTTGTAGGTGATCGGGTCGCCCTCGGCGTCGGTGGCCGCCGCCGTGAAGTCGACCTTCAGCGGAGCGATGCCCGTGGTCGGGTTCGCCGTCACGGTCACGACCGGACGCTCGTTCTCCGTGGCGCCCTTGCCGATGAAGTCGACCCAGTTGAAGTTGACCAGGTAGGCGTCGTTGGCCGCGCTCGCCGGCTTGCGCACGACGAAGTAGAGCGGGCCACTGGTCGTCGGAACGTTGTTCAGGTTGACCGTGACGTCCTTGAACGTGTTCCAGCCGCCGGTCGGGGCGATGTCCGCCGAGCCGATCAGCGTCCCGTTGTTCGGGTCGCCGGCACGGATCTGCACGGTGCCGCCGGCCCCGCCCGAGGAGGCACGCAGCCGGATCGCGCTGATGTTGGCCAGGTTGACCGGGTCGAACGACCACCAGTCGCCGTCCTGGACGAAGGCGATGTGCTTGGCGCCGCCCGCGCTGTCGGTGGTGTTCTCGGCCTCGACACCGGCGGCGTCCGTGCCCACACCGCCGGTCACCCGGCCGGTCTGGGTGAAGTGCTCGGCCTGCTTGCGCTTGGGCTGCAGGAGCACCTCGCCACGCCCGGTCAGCGACGGGGCGTCGCCGTTGCCCTTGTCGGCGTAGCTGGCCTCGATCGCGTAGTACAGGTTGTCGGTCTCGCCGTGGCCTGCCTGCTGGGTCTGGACGGTGCCCTCACAACCGTTGTACTGGTCGAGCGGGTGGCCGTGGCTGTCGTGACCCAGGATCGCCTGGATCTTGACCTTGTCGCAGTCGATCGTCCCGTCCTCGGGGTCGGTGACGGTGACCTTGAACTTCACCTGGTCGCCGAACTCGAAGAACGCGCCGTTCGGCGGCAGCTCCACCTTGACCGTCGGCCGGTTGTTGCCGGCGACGACGATGACGGCGGCCGTCGCGGTCTCGCCCTCTTCGTTCTTGATGGTCAGGACCGCGTTGTACTGACCCGCCTTCTCGTAGGTGAAGGTGGGGTTGGCCTCGGTGGAGTCGGTCTTGCCGTCACCGTCGAGGTCCCAGGCGTAGGTGAGCGCCTGGCCGTCCGGGTCGCGGCTGCCCTCGCCGGAGAACTTGACGGTCAGCGGGAGCGGGCCGTCGGTCTTGTCCGCCTCGGCGTGGGCGACCGGCAGGGGGTTGCCCTTGATGTAGTTGATGCGGTAGATGCCCGAGTCGGCGTTGTCGCCGCCGAAGCCGGAGCCCCACTCGATCATGTAGAGCGCGCCGTCGGGGCCGAACTTCATGTCCATCGGCTTCTTGAAGCTGAGGGACGAGAGGATCCGGTTCATCTCGACGAGCTTGGTGCCGTTCTCGTCGAGCTGGAACGACCACACCTGGTTGTTGTTCCACTCACCGAAGATGGCCTTGCCGTCCCAGTAGGCCGGCCACTTCACGTTCGACTTGAGGTCGGCGTTGTAGCGGTAGACCGGGCCACCCATCGGCGCGCCGCCGCTCAGCTCGGGGAAGGTCGTGTTGGCCTGGTAGTGGTACCAGATCGTGGCCGGGATCACCGGCGGCAGGTTGGTCAGGCCGTCGTTGTTCGGCGACTCGTTCACCGGCGCCGCGCAGTTGAACGCCTGGCCCGACTGCCTGGTGCCGAAGTCGTAGTCGATATACGGCGTGTTGTTGCCGATGCAGTACGGCCAGCCGTAGTTACCCGGCTTGGAGATGAGGTTCCACTCGACCGTGTTCTGCGGGCCACGGGTGGCGTTCGCCGAGTTGGCGTCGGGGCCGTACTCGCCGAGCATGATGTTGCCCGTCTTCGGGTCGATACCCATGCGGAACGGGTTGCGGAAGCCCATGCCGTAGATTTCCGGCTTGGTCTTCGCGGTGCCCGGGGCGAACAGGTTGCCGGCCGGGACGGTGTAGGTGCCGTCGGCCTCGGGGTGGATCCGCAGCAGCTTGCCGCTCAGGCTGTTGGTGTTGGCCGAGGAACGCTGCGCGTCCCAGGCGGCCCGGCCCGACCGCTCGTCGATCGGCGCGTAGCTGTCGGAGGCGAACGGGTTGGTGTTGTCACCCGTCGCCAGCCACAGGTCGCCGGTCTTCTGGTCCATGAGCATGCCGCCACCGTGGTGGCAGCACTCGGCCCGCTGCACCGGAACGTCGAGGATCTTCTTCTCGCTCGACAGGTCCAGCGTGTCACCGGTGACCGTGAACCGGCTCAGCCGGTCGACGTTCGCCGCGCTGGGCGAGTAGTAGAGGTAGACCCACTTGTTGGTGTCGAAGTTGCGGTCGAGGGTGATCCCGAGCAGACCGCTCTCGTTGGCCGTGAAGACGTCCAGCTTCGCGGCCGTGACCGTGCCACCGGTGGGCTTGATGACCTTGACCTCGCCGAGCCGGTCCACGTAGAACACGCGGCCGTCGTTGGCGATGCTCATCATCATCGGGTTCGACGTGTTGTCGTCGAGGGTGACCTTCTCGAAACTGCTGCTCTGCGAGGCCGAGCAGTCGGCCTTCTCGGCGCCGGCGGCGGTCTTGATGCCGCCCAGCAGCAGCTTCAGGAAGTTGGCCTCGCTGTAGTTCTCCTTCTGGTGGCCGAGGCCGGTGTACCACGAACGGCCGCCGTCGTAGTCCTGGCACCAGGTGTTCGGGTGGTCCGCCCCCATCGTGGCGCCGGTGTAGGACTTCTCGTCCATCGACGTCAGGACGTGGACCGTGCCACGCGGGTTCGTCTGGTAGTCGTACCACTCGTCGGTACGGACCCAGTTCGTCGGCAGGCCCTTGGTCGACGGGTGCGCAGGGTCCTCGACCTTGACGGTCGCCTGCTGGATCGCCGGGTGCTGCTTGAAGTACGCACCGACGAGCTTGCCGTACCAGGCCCAGTTGTATCCGCTGTCGGCGGCGGCGTGGACGCCCACGTAGCCGCCGCCCTTCTGGATGTAACGCTGGAACGCGTCCTTCTGAGCCTGGGTGCTCACCGGGTCGCCGGTCGTGGACATGAAGACCACGGCCTGGTACTTCGCCAGGTTCTCGTCGGTGAACGCGGCGCTGTCCTCGGTCGTGTCGACCGCGAAGTTGTTCTCCTGACCGAGCTTCTGCACGGCCGCGATGCCCTCGGGGATCGAGTCGTGCCGGAAGCCGGTGGTCTTCGAGAAGACCAGAACCTTGAAGTCGGGCTCCGCGGCCGCGGTGGCGGCCTCGGCGCTCACCGGCGCCGACAGGAGCGTGATGGCGGGAGCAGCGATGGCGAGTGCCATCGCCGCCGCGGACAGACGTCTGGGACGCCGTCCGCTTGGCTGGGCCGCGTTGTGCGGCCAGGCCCACGTTCGAGAACGTGGTGTCATGGAAAACCCTTCCTGACCGGGGGGACGTCAGGCAAGGCGCGCGCCGCCGCGCTTGTTGCCACTTGGTCGAAGCGGATATTTCGGTTGCTGGAGGGTGCCGTCTCCAGGTCTGTGGGGGCCGTCAGCGTCAGTAGGCTGCCGGCCTGGGTAATGAATCCATGATCGTGGTCGGGTCGTCGATGATCTGGTTCACCACCATGCTCGCGGCGCCGCGGGACGCGGCGCCGAAGCCGAGTGTCGAGGCGACGAACCGGCACTGAGTGGCCGGTGCGGCCATCACGAGCCGTTGCAGCTGGTCCTGCGCGTGCGGCAGCAGCCACTCGGCCAGTGAGGCGAAATAGCCTCCGATGACGATCACGCGGGGGTTGAACAGGTTGGCCACGATCGAGCCGCCGAGCCCGAGCCACTGACCGACCTGCGCCACCGCCTGCATCATCCGCCGGTCGCCCGAGGACAGGCCCCGGGCGATGTCGGCCACTCGTTCACCGGGGTCCGGAACCGGCATGCCGGGCAGGCCGTACGCCTGCTCGGGCATGGCGGCGCGGACGAGCGCGGCCAGTCCGACCTTGGTCTCCCAGCAGCCGATGCGGCCGCAGCCGCACTGGTCGCCGTTCGGGTCGACCCGCAGATGCCCGACCTCGCCGGAGAAGCCGTCCGCTCCGCGCAGCAGCTTGCCGCCGGAGATGATGCCGCCGCCGACGCCCACCTCGCCGGTGAGGTAGACCAGGTCGGGCGTGCCCGCCGCGACCCCCGAGGTGAACTCGGCCAG
>NZ_JBFAOO010000308.1:0-5902 GCF_040675265.1 Microbispora sp. NPDC049633 | reverse complement strand
CCTGGAGTCGACGGCCGGGCTGCTGCGCGATCTCGCCGTGACCGGGGGCCGCGGTCTGCGGGCGGCCCGCGAGCACCGCGTGGCCGCCGTCGAGGCGGCCGAGGAGCTGGGCGACCCGGAGCTGACCGCCCGGGTGATCGGCGCCTTCGACGTCCCGGCCATCTGGACCCGCTCCGACGACCCCGGGCAGGCGGCGCGGATCGTGGCGGCGGCCGGGCGCACACTGGCCGCCCTGTCCCCCCAGCGTGAGGCCCCCGACCACGAGGCCCCCGACCACGAGGCATACGGTCACGCGGCGGCCCGCGCCCGGCTGCTGGCGACGATCGCGCTGGAGTCGCGCGGCGCCCGCTCCGGCCCCGGGCCGCGGGCGGCGGCGCGGCAGGCCGAGGAGATCGCCCGCCGCCTGAACGACCCCGCGTCGCTGGCGTTCGCGCTGAGCGGCGTGTTCATGCAGACCTTCCAAAGCACGGGCCTGGCCGCCCGCCGCGACGGGATCGGCGCCGAACTGGTGGACCTGTCCGCCCGGCACGGCCTGGTCACCTTCGAGGTGCTCGGGCACCTCATCCGGATGCAGGCCCGGTCGGCCCTCGCGGACTTCCCGGCCGCCGACGCGCACGCCGCCGCCGCCGAGAGCCTGGCCGTACGGCACGAGCGGCCCCTGGTGGGGGTGTTCACCGGGTGGTACCGGGCGCTGCGCCTGGACGCGACCGGGCGGGCGCCGGTGGAGGAGGTCGAGGCCGCCTACCGGGAGGCCGCCACGCGGCTGGACGGCGCCGGCATGCCCGGCATGGAGCGCGGCCTGCTGCCGCTCGCGCTGCTGTGCCTGCGCCTGCGGCACGCGCAGCCCGCACCGGACGGCGAACATGCCGATTGGGGGCCGTACGCGCCATGGACCCGGCCTCTGGTGCTGCTGGCGCGCGGCCGCCGGACGGAGGCCGCGGCGGCGCTGCGCGCACTTCCCGAACCGCCGCCCGATCTGCTGACGGAGGCCCTGTGGTGCCTGACCGCCCGGGCGGCCCTCACGCTCGGCGACCGCACGACGATGGAACGCGCGTACGCCGCGCTGCTGCCCGCGGCGGGTGAACTGGCCGGGGCGGGCAGTGGCGTGCTGACGCTCGGCCCGGTGGCGGCGCAGCTGGACGACCTCACCGCCGCCCTCGGTTCCGGGACGAGCGGGGACGCTTGCCTCAGCGGCGGCGGCGGAGCGGCCGGCGCGCGGGCGCCCGGCCCGCCGCCGCGGTCGGACGGGCCGCAGGGCCCGACCAGTGCGACGGCCGGATGAGGCCCGGGGGCAGCTTGGTGGCCTCGTCCCCCTTGGCCGCGTTCAGCTGGACCTGGGTGAGGAAGACACTCCCGGTGAGGTCGGCTCCGCCGAGATCGGCGCCGCGCAGGTCCGCCCCGATGAGGTCCGCCCAGCGCAGGTCGGCGCCGCGCAGGTCCGCCCCGATGAGGTAGGCGCCCCTCAGGTTGGCTCCGCGCAGGTCGGCCTTCCTCAGCCGGGCGCCGATGAGATCGGCTCCCCTGCGGTCGGGAGCGCGGCCCCCGGCCGACGCCCGCACCAGCTCGCTCGTCCGCAGCAGCAGCACGTTGACCTTCTCGCGGTGGGCGGCGACGTCCACGCCCAGCAGGTCGTCGGGGGTGCCCGTCGTCAGGCGCTCGGTCTCCTCGAACGCGCCGCGCAGCTCGGCGTGGATCGGGCGGGCCGCCGGCAGGGACAGCGCCTCGTCGAGGTACCACAACAGCTCGTGCAGGTGCCGCATGACCGGGAAGACCTCGAACATCCGGGCCGCGGTCCGTGGTTCGTCCCGCCAGCTGCGCCCGAAGGTGATCTGCGAGACCTTCTGCCCGGCGCCGAAGCAGTCGTAGACGGTGCAGCCGGGGAAGCCGCTGTCGCGCAGCCGGGCGTGGATGCCGCAGCGGAAGTCGTCCCGCAGGTTGGGGCACGGCCTCCCGGCGTCCTTGGTGATCGCGAAGTCGGCCGAGGCGGCGAAGGGCAGCGCGACGCAGCACAGCCCGAAGCAGTTCGCGCAGTCGGCCCGCAGGCCGGGCCGCCTGCCGCCGGGGCCCGCCGGGGCGTCCGTGCCGGTGCCTGCGGGGTCGTGCGTGTCGGGCAACGTGCCTGATCTCCTCGTGTTTCGCGGGCGATCGGCCGCTCGCCGGCCCTGCGCCCAGCTAGAAACGTATCCCACCCGCCGAGCGCCGGACGCCGGACCGCCGTCACCGGTTCAGGCGCTCCCGGAGGCGGTCAGGCGGCCGACCATCCGGACCAGCCCGGCCCGCCGCTCCGTCAGGCTGTCTCCCCGGACACCCGCCATGATCATCCGTACGACCTGGGGAGCGGTGAACCACCAGGTCGCCAGCGCGTACACCGCGTAGACCAGGTGCGCGGGCTCGACCTCGCCGGTGAGGAGCCCGTCGTCGCGCGCGGCGGCGAAGGCGGCGACCTTGCCCGCGTAGTGGGCGGCCCGCTCGTCTTGCGCGGCCACCTCGGCCCGGCCGTCCTCCAGTCCCTCCCAGGCGAGCAGGCGCAGGAAGTGCGGGTGGGCGCAGTGGTAGTCGAACACCCGCCCGGCGTACTCGCCCAGGTCGGCCATCTGCTCGCCGGTGAGGGGGACCGCGGCGGCCACCTTGGCCAGCTCGGCCTCCAGGACGGCGGTGAACAGCTGCCGCTTGCCGCCGAAGTACTGGTAGATGCGTTCCTTGTTCACCCCCGCGCGGGCGGCGACGCGGTCCACCCGCGCGCCCTGCGGGCCGTGCTCGGCGAACTCCTCGACCGCCGCCTCCAGCAGCAGCCGTCTGGTCCTGGCGGTGTCCCATGCCATGACCGGCAGCCTACACAATTCCAACCGTCCAGTTGGTTTTGTGGCGGGCGCCTGCCATACTCCAACCGATCAGTTGGAGATTTTCGCCGGCCGGCCGCGCTCCACGCCACCACGACAGATCGGAAAAGGGCATGACCGCCACATCCCGGACCACCCACGAGGTCGTCGACGCCTTCTTCGCCCGCTTCGCCGCCGGCGACCTGCCCGGCCTGCTCGACCTGTTCGCCGACCGGGTGGACTTCCTCGTCCCCGGTGACCCGAAGGTGCCCTGGACCGGGGCCCGCTCCGGCAAGGACGAGATCGCCGAGTTCTTCACGGTGCTCGCCACCGAACTCGCCCCCGAGGAGTTCACGATCGACACCACCCTCGTCGACGGCGCGCACGCGGTGACGACCGGCCGCAGCCGCTTCGGCGTGCTGTCGACCGGCAGGTCGTTCCTGAACGAGTTCGCCCTGCACTTCACCGTCGCCGACGGCAGGATCACCGGCTATCGCATGCACGAGGACAGCCACGCGATCAGCGAGGCGTACGCCGCCTGATCCGGCGCTCCCCGTCCGGCGGCCGGTCCCCGGCGCGGCCGGCCGCCGGACGGAGCACTGCGGACGACCCGAACCGGCTGGACGATTTCGTCCAGTTTATGGTGGTATGTCGGATATTATCGGGGCTTATCTCCAGCGGGGCCGCGTGCCCGAAGGTGGGGTTGTCGCATGGCCGATCGAGGGCCGAGGAAGGATCCCCCGCGGCTCACCGCACGTGGCGCGGCCACTCGCGACCGCATCGTCGCCACCACCTCCGACCTCATGTTCAGGCAAGGGGTCGCGGCGACGACCCTCGATCAGGTGGTGGACGCCTGCGGCATCAGCAAGTCGCAGCTCTATCACTACTTCCCGGACAAGGAAGCCCTGATCGCCGAGGTGATCGCGATACGGGAGCATCGCATGGTCTCCTCGCAGAAGCCGCAGCTCGACCAGGTGCGCTCGATGCGGGATCTCGAACGATGGCGCGACTGGCTGGTGACGAGCCGCCGGGAGCGCGGCGAGCCCTACAGGTGCCCCATCGGCTCACTGGCCAACGAGCTCGCCTGCCGGCACGACGACGCCCGCCGCTCCCTGGCGGCCGTCTTCGACACCTGGCAGGGCCTGCTCGCCGACGGCCTGGCCCGGATGCGGGAAAGCGGTGAGCTCGACCCCGGCGCCGATCCCCGGGAACTCGCCGTCGCGGTCATCGCCGCCCTGCAGGGTGGTTACCTGCTCGCCGAGACCATGCGGGACGAACGGCCCCTGGCGGTCGCCCTCGACATGGCGCTGGACCACGTGAAAGCCCACGTCAGGATCCCTGTCGCCAATTTGACACAACCGGACAACTAACCCCAAAGTGGACGAAATCGTCCAGTCCTTCGTGGTACCGACCGTCCACGGGTGCGGCAGGAGAGTGGTGAGGCCGATGCCGTTCCTGCGCTCGATCCAGAAGCGCTACACGACAGCCGTGGCGGTGCTGTTCCTGCTGTTCGCGGCCCTGGGCGGCGTGAGCCTCGACCTGGCGATCCGCTACGGCGTCGAAGACCGGGTGTTGTTCGACGCCGAGCAGGTCGCCGCCCTGTGGAGCGCGCAGGTGCGCAACGGCACGCTGCCCACCGCATCCGTCTCGGGCCCCGTCTCGGGTTCCGTCGACCTGGTCCAGCTGGTGGACGCGCGGGGCAGGGTCGTGGACGCCAGTCCCGCCGCGACCGGACGACCGCCTCTGAGCACTTTCAGGCCCGGGCCGGGCAACCGGCTCCAGCGGCGCGTCGAGTGCGGGCCGGGCGAACGGTGCGTCCTGCTCATGGCCGACCGGGTGTCGACGGCCCCCGACGCCCCCGTCGTCTACGCGGGCACGTCCGAGCCGCCCCTCCTGGCGACACACCGCCTCGAATACCTCATCGCGGCGGCCGCGCTCCTCGTCGTCCTGCTCGGCGGCCTGCTGACATGGTGGATCACGGGCCGGACGCTGCGCCCGGTGGAGCAGCAGTTCCGGCTCGCCTCCATCACCTCCCACGAGCTCAGGACGCCGATCGCCGGGCTGCGGGTGCAGCTGGAGGAAGCGCTGCTCTACCCCGACGACGTCGCCCCCCGCGACGCCATCCGGGGGGCGCTGTCGGCCACCGGCCGCCTGGAGGCGATCGTGCAGGATGTGCTGGCCGTGGCCGGGCTGCGGGCCGGCCGGCCCGCGCCGCACGAGCCGATCGACCTCGGCGCGCTGGTGACCGAGGAGGTGGAGGCACATCCCGGCCGTACGCCCGTGCAGGTCCACATGACCGGGGACGTGTGGGTGCACGGCTCACGGGTGCAACTGGTCCGGGTGGTCAGCAATCTGCTGAGCAACGCCCGCAGGCACGCGGCCACCGGCGTCACGGTCCGGGTCGGGTCCGCCGACGGCCAGGCGGTCGTGGCGGTTACCGACGACGGGAACGGCATCGCACCCGCCGACCGCGAGCGGGTCTTCGACCGGTTCACCCGGCTGGACGAGGGGCGGCGCAGGGACGCCGGCGGCACCGGGCTGGGTCTTGCGATCTCCCGCGACATCGCCCGGGCCCATCGAGGCACCCTGCGCGTCGAGGACTCCCCCCGCGGCGCGCGGTTCGTCCTGCGGCTGCCGCTCATGCGCCGGAACGCGATCGGCGGCGCCCCGTCCGCATCGGAGCCCCGAGAAAAATCTTGAAAGAAATCCGGGAGAGGTGTCGATCCGGGCTCGTCCCGTTCGAGGAGTGGGTGAAGGGCCGGTGAGGGACCGGCCCCCGCCCGGAGGGACGACCACCCATGACCACCGCCACCGCTCACGCCGTCACCCCGTCCCGCGCCTGCGACCGCCGCAACGCCGTCACCCGCAGCCTGCTGGGGTACGGCGTGATCGCCGGCCCGATCTACGTCGGTGTGTCGCTCACCGAGGCCCTCACCCGGGACGGATTCGACCTGACCCGGCACGCCTGGAGCCTGCTCGCCAACGGCGACCTCGGCTGGATCCACATCACGAACCTCGTCCTGGCCGGGGCGATGACCATCGCCTTCGCCGCGGGCCTGCGCCGGGCCGCCGGACGCGGCTGG
>NZ_JBFAOO010000307.1:0-6009 GCF_040675265.1 Microbispora sp. NPDC049633 | reverse complement strand
GGAGCCCGGCCCCGCCGGAGTGACGGTGATCAGCGAGGGAGAACCCGTCGCGAGGGCGGACGCCGTGATCGTGGCCTCCACGTGCGCCGCCGCGCGGACCTGCTGCGGACGCTCGACCGGCTCCAGCCCGGCCTGCCCGGACGGGCCGCGCTCACCGCGCGGGCGGCCGCCCTGTTCACCGCGGCGCCGGCCGAGTCCCTTCTTCTCCCCGGCCTCGCCGCCGAGTCCCGAGCATGTGAGCCTGCTTCCTGAGCGGCGCGTACCGCGACAGCAGCACGCTGCCGTACAGGATGAGGGCCATGCCCGTCAGTTCGGGCACCACCCACGGGCCCGTGCGGATGTCCTCGCCGAACATCGCCACGCCGTACGCCGTGCTCGCCACGGGGTCGGTCACGGTCAGCGCGGGCTGCACGGCGACCAGCGGACCGCTGTGCAGGGCGTTCTGCAGCAGGAACAGGCTGCATAGCCCGGCGGCCACCATGGCCCAGAGCGACCAGGAGCCGGCGAGCGTCCGCGCGCCGGCCGGCAGCTCGTCCACCGTG
The DNA here is from genome assembly GCF_040675265.1 of Microbispora sp. NPDC049633. Lineage (NCBI taxonomy): Bacteria > Bacillati > Actinomycetota > Actinomycetes > Streptosporangiales > Streptosporangiaceae > Microbispora > Microbispora sp. NPDC049633. Next base: position 5,467 of record NZ_JBFAOO010000307.1, on the reverse strand, counting down.
CGCTTCATGAGGACGGCGGTGTAGGCGAACCCCAGCCCGGCGGCCATCCCGAGCAGCACCGCGCGGGCCGCCCCGCCGAGGGCGATCGCGGCGGCCACGCAGCAGGCGAGGAGCCCGATGGTCACGCCCGCCGAGACCACCCAGGTCAGCAGGCCGGGAAGGCGGTGGCCGGGGGTGGGCGAGGCCGCCGCGAGGAACCCGGCCAGGCCGGCTGTCAGCGAGCCGACGGCCAGCCAGGTCTTGGGATCGACGCGGACCCGGAACATCCAGCCGGCCACCAGCATCGTGATCGGCAGTTCCGCGACGAGCAGGGGCTGGACGAGTGCGAGCCCCCCGCTCGTCAGGGCGGCCGCCTGCAGCAGGAAACCGGCGATGAGCGCGGCGATGCCGCCCAGCCAGGCGGGCCGCCGCACGAGGTCCCAGATCAGGCCGGGCCGGAACGCCTCGGCGGCGGGGGCGGCGCGGGCGGCCCGGCGCTGCAGCACGGACGCGACGGCGTTGGCCGCCGCGGCGAGCACCGCCAGGACAACAGCGATCATGAGCCCAGCGCCCCGTCTCAGGCTTCTCGTCGTCGCGGGCCCTCTGGTCGAGGCCCTGTCATTACCCTCCCCGGCGATGGCCGCCGCATGTCGCCGTGAGCACTCCGAACCCTTTTTATTCAGTTAATACCAAAGAAAGGCGCGAATATTAATAAAAATCGAGAATTCCGGGATTTTTAGGGGTATGGCCGTTTGCACAAACGCACGCAGCAGGAAAGGCGGAACCAGACATGGTTGGACCCACCGGCCTCGAGCGTCATCCTGACGTCAGCGAACTGCGACAGACGTACGATCGGGCGGGCTCGACGGCCCCCGCCCAGGTGTTGGAGGGGTTGGCCTTCCTGGCCGGTCTTTACCTGGCCCTCTCGCCGTGGATCGTCGGATTCTTCGGACTTCGCGGCCTGACCGTCAGCAATCTCGTCACCGGCCTCGTGATCTCCGCCCTCGCTCTCGGGCTCGCGGCCGCCTACGGCCGCACGTACGGACTGGGGTGGCTGCTCCCGCTGCTCGGCGTGTGGGCGATCGTCTCGCCGTTCGTGGTGCGCGCGGGTCGTGAGGCCACGGCGACGACCATCTGGAACAACGTGGCGATCGGCATCGTGACCCTTGCGCTGGGAGCCGCGGCCCTGGCGATGGCACAGGCGTTCCGCCGGCATGAGCGGGGCGAGCGGAGCGCGCGCAGACTGGGCGACTGGTGACGGAACCGGCGCCCGGCCCGCGGCAGGCGGGCCGGGCGCCGTGTTCTCGGCGTTCTCAACCCACAGGGCCGGTCGCCACCTGGGCGGCCTCACGGTAGACCGCGCCGGTCTCGCCGTCGAAGTACGCCGAGGTGATCTGGTCGTATCGGCCGTTCGAGTCGTAGTCGACGAAATAGCTGACCAGGCCGCTGACATAGCCGAGACGCTCGCGGTTGCCGTACGACGCCAGCATCGGCGCGCCGTCGGCCCCCGGTGTGAGGCTGCTCTTGATTCCGACGTGGTTGTCCGCGCTGTTGGCCGCCGGGTTCGTCGAGACGTACCGGCGCTCGACGCGCCCGTAGCTCCAATGCATCGTGACCCCCGTGAAGGGGGAGTTGCCGTCGGGATGAGGGCTCGCGGGGTAGCCGAAGGCATAGACCATGTAGTCGGGCCGTCTGTTGTAGATCAGGCCCTGGCCGCCGACCTGGTCGCCGAGACGGCCGGTGTCCTGGGCGGTTGCCGTGTAGAGCACACCGTCCTGGATCCACTTCGCACCGGTGTGGGCGTCGTACTCCGCCTGCGTGACCTGCGTGATCGAAGACAGCCGCACGCCGTTGTGGACGTTGGCGAAGGCGTAGTCGAAGTCGTAGTCCTCGGACGCGTCGAAGTCGCGGTGCGTCCAGACCCGCTCGCCCACGTAGATCCCGTAGGGGCTCTTGCCCTGGTAATAGCCGGGGACGAAGACCCACTTGTCCATGACCTCGCCGGTGACGGCGGGGTCGTACACGCAGTGGGCGGCGGTGGCGACCACGTTGCGGTGTGCCGACTCGATCGAGGTGGCCGAGCACCAGCGTTCCCGGCCCTGGCCGTCGACGAAGAAGACCTTGCCGACCGTCTTGGGCAGCACGACGCCCTGCGGATCCTCGGCGGGCGGCTCATAACCGAGCTCGTGCCCGGGGGCGACCGATCCCTGTTCCCCCGTGGGACGCACGGGCGGCTGCATGGCGAACGGCGGCCGGAGGTTCTCGGGCTGGAAGGGCGTGGCCCTGCGCAGGGCGGCGCCGCCGCCGGCGCTCCAGTAGCCGGCGACCGCGAGGGCCTCGGCGGAGGTGCCGGCCAGGGTGTCGGAGGCCCAGGGGGAGGTGTCCCCGGCCGCCGCCGTGCCGGGGACCAGCGGGGTGAGGGCGAGTGCGACGGCGCAGGCGGCGAGTGACAGGCGTTTGTTCAAGATGCTCCTCGGTCTCGTGACAAGGAGCGGCGGCCCTCGGGGGTTCCCCCGGACCGCGCGCTCCGGCGACCGGTGGACCGTATGAACGATCATGTACGGCTGTCGTCCGCCCCGGGGCGGACACCGCGTCCGCCGTCCAGGTGATCATTCAGTCAGCATGGACGGCCGCCCGAGGGCGGTCGGAGCCCTGCCGGGATCGTCCGGAACCGCGCGCAGGCGCGCCAGTGAGAAGGCCGGAATTTCGCCGTCCGGCGGCCGCCCCTCGGCGAGGCCGGCGAGCACGTCGCCGACGAGCGGGGCGTACTTGAAGCCCTCGCCGCTGTCGCCGCAGCCCCGTCCCGCCACAGGTGCAGCGTCGTCGCCGTCAGGCGCTCCAGCCGCCGCATGGCGTCCCGGGCACGCAGGGACAGCCGGACCTTCAGCGGGTCGGGGTCGGCCAGGCGCCACAGCCGCGTCGGCCCGCGGGAGGAGGACAGCGGGTTGCCGATCCCGTGGCGTTCCACGAGCGTGACCCGGTGGCCCCGCGCGGTCGGCTCGGCCGCGGCGGACAGGCCCCACGCGCCTGCTCCGACCACCGTGCACCGCATGGCGCGACCCTACCGAATGGTGACGCTGAGCCGGGCCGAGGCGTCTCTGAGGTAGTCGACGAACGCGCGCAGGGCGGGGTTGGGGTTGGTCGGGCGGAGGGCGGCGCCGACCCGCCTGTAGAGCTTCTGCCCTTCCACCTGGCAGACCTGGATGCCCGCCGCGCCCTGCACGCCGAGGCTCGGCACGAGGGCCACGCCGAGCCCGGCCCGGACCAGGCCGAGCGTCACCTCGTAGTGGTCGCTGCGGCAGCGGATGGTGGGCGTGAACCCCTCCAGGGCGCTGGCCCGCTCCAGCACCGACACCGGGGTCTCGGTGCCGAACGTGGTGATCCACGGCTCGTCGGCCAGGTCGGTCAGCCGAACGCGGGGTCGGTGTCCCACCGGGTGGCCGACCGGCATCACGAGAAGCTGCGGCTCGTCGAACAGGTGGACGACCTCCACGCCCTTCGGCGCCTTCCAGGGGTCCAGCGCGTGCTCGAACACGACCAGCACGTCCAGCTCGCCGCGTTCCACGTCGGTCAGCAGCTCGTGCGGCTGCCCGAGCACCAGGTCGAGCACGACCCCCGGATGGCGCGCCGTGAAGGACGACAGCGCCATCGGCAGCAGCCGGTAACCGGCCGAGGCGAAGAACCCGATCCGCAACTGCCCGGCGTCCGCCCGCGCCTGCGCGAGCAGGTCCTTCTCGGCGGACTCGATGAGGTCGAGCACCTCTTGGGCCCGCCCGGCCAGGCGGTGGCCCGCCGCGGTCAGCCGCAGGCTGTGCGCGGCCCGCTCCACCAGCCCGACCCCCGCCTCCTCCTCCAGCCGGGCGAGCTGGTGGGAGACGGCCGAGGGCGACAGCCGCAGGGACTTGGCGGCTCCGGCGATGCTCCCGGTCCTGAAGACCTCCAGGAGCACCTTGAGGCGGTGGCTGCTGAGCATTCCCCCAGTATCGGGCCTGGTCAGAAGTGATGACGGCCCGGGTCAGTCGGAGGGCCGGGGTCCCGCGGCGCGGCGGAGCCGGTTGGCGATCGCGAGTCCCAGCCCCTGCTCCTGCGGCAAGGAGGCGACGATGAGGTCGCACCCCCGCTGGTCGAGCTCCCGCAGGAACCCGTACAGCCCGCGGGCGTAGGCGGCCGCCGAATCGGGGACCGCCACCACGGCGTGCGCCTTCACCGGGGCGCCGGCCAAGGCGGGGGGAAGGAAGACGCCCACCCGATGCCCCAGCTCCTGCGCGAGCTCCGCTTCGGCGACGACCTTCTCGGGTTCGACGAGGACGACCCGCGCACGCGGCGCGTAGTGCGACGGATGCTGGCCCGGCACCCGCACACGGCTCGTCGAGTGGACCGCGAGCGGGAACCCCAGCACCGCTTCGAGGTCCTCGCGCGTCACCCCGCCCGGGCGAAGGACACTCAGGGTGTCGCCCGTGGCGTCGACGATGGTCGACTCGACGCCGACCTCGCAGGGGCCGCCGTCCAGCACGAAGTCGACGGCGTCGCCGAGCTCCGCACGGACGTGGTCCGCCGTCGTGGGGCTGACCGACCCGAAGCGGTTGGCGGACGGGGCCGCGACCCCGCCCCCGAAGGCCGACAGCAGCGCGAGCGCGACGGGGTGGCCGGGCACGCGCACGGCCACCGTCTCCAAGCCGCCCGTCGCCTCTAGGGACACCCTGCGGCCGCGCCGCAGGACCAAAGTGAGCGGCCCCGGCCAGAAGTGTTCGGCCAGCAGGCGCGCCGTCGCGGGCACGTCCTCGGCCCAGTCGCCCAGATGCTCCGCGGCCGCGAGGTGGACGATCAGCGGGTGAGTGGGCGGGCGCCCCTTGACCTGGAAGACCCGCGCGACGGCGGCGGCGTTCTCGGCGTCGGCGCCCAGACCGTAGACGGTTTCGGTGGGGAAGGCCACCAGGCCTCCGGTGCGCAGCACACTGGCCGCCTTCTCGATGTCACTGGTTCCTGCCGTCACCCTCGCAATCCTCTCACTGTTCCCCCTCGGCGCGTTCCCCGGGCTGGACGGCGGTACAAGACGAGACCACGGCACGGCGCGGCTACGGCCGGTGCACCCGGTCGTCCGCGTTGGGCAGGACGCTTTGCGCGATGGCGAGGCCCGCCTGCCGGATCGCCCGCACCAGGGCGTGCTCGCGGCCCACCGGCCCGTGCGCGAGCACGGCGTAGCCCTCCCACCGCCTCCCGGCCATGACGCCCACGTCGGCCCGGGTGCCGGCGTCGGTGCCGGTCTTGTTCGCCACCCAGACCCCGGCGGCGTACGGCAGGGCCACCGGCGGGTCGCGGTCCTCGGGCTCGTGCGGGAGCAGCGCGGGCACCAGCGCGCGGTCGGTGTTGTGCGCCATCCAGCCGACCAGCAGCCGCCGCCACGGCTCGCGGCCGTGCGCCAGGGACCGCATGAGACCGGCCAGCTCGCGCGCCGTCCCGGTGGCGAAGGCCGGCGGGTGGACCGGGA
>NZ_JBFAOO010000306.1:0-6077 GCF_040675265.1 Microbispora sp. NPDC049633 | reverse complement strand
GCGGGTGGCGGGTTTCGTCGTGCTCGTGGTCGTCGTCGGAACTGTCCCCCAGGGGGGGGACCTCGCCGGGGTGGGCGGGGATGAGGTGGGCGGGGGGGGGGGCGGCGAGGTCGACCGGCTCCGCGCCGCCCGCGACCGCGGCGCCGCGATGGACGCGATGGCGACCGGCGCCGCCGTGATCGTCCGGCGGCTGTTCGAGGAGGGCCGTCTCGACGGGCTGCTCGCGATCGGCGGCTCCGGCGGCTCGTCGGTCGCCGCCCGGGCGCTCCAGGCGCTGCCCGTCGGAGTGCCCAAGCTGCTGGTCTCGACCATGGCCTCGGGCGACGTCCGCCCCTACGTCGGGGACGCCGACGTCACCCTCATGTACTCCGTCGTGGACATCTCCGGCATCAACCGGCTCTCGCGGGCGGTTCTGGGCAACGCCGCGGCCGCCGTGGCCGGCATGGCCCAGCGGTACGCGCGGGTCCGCGGCGAGACCGGCACGAAGAGCGGCACCGACAGCGGTGACGAGCGGAAGCTGATCGGGGCCACGATGTTCGGGCTCACCACGCCCGCCGTCGACGAGGCCCGCGACCATCTGACCGGCCTCGGCTACGAGGTGCTGGTCTTCCACGCCACGGGGTCCGGCGGGCGGGCCATGGAGGCCCTCGCCGCGTCCGGCATGCTCGACGGCGTCCTCGACCTGACCACCACCGAGCTGGCAGACGACCTGGTCGGCGGGGTCCTCACCGCCGGCCCCGAGCGGCTGGAGGCGGCCGGGCGGGCCGGCATCCCGCAGGTGGTCAGCGTCGGCGCGCTCGACATGGTGAACTTCGGGCCCCGGGACACGGTCCCGGACAGGTTCGCGGACCGGAGGTTCCTGGTGCACAACCCCACGGTCACCCTCATGCGGACGACCCGCGAGGAGATGGCGGCCCTGGGGGCCAGGATCGGCGACAAGCTCAGCCGCGCCACCGGGCCCGTGGAGATCTACCTGCCGACGAAGGGCGTCTCCGGGATCGACGTCGAAGGCGGCCCCTTCGCCGACCCCGACGCCGACGCCGCCTGCTTCACCGCGTTGCGGGACGCCCTGAAGGACACCGGCGTCCCCGTCCACGACGTGGACGCCGCCATCAACGATCCGGGCTTCGGCCGTGCCGCGGCCGAAGCCCTGCACCGCCTCATCAGCGCACGCCGGACTGGAGATTGACATGGACCGCGAGACAGCTCTCGAACGCCTGCGCGCCGCCGCCGAGGCCGGCCGGCCCATCATCGGAGCGGGCGCCGGCACCGGCCTGTCGGCGAAGGCCGCCGAGGCCGGCGGCGTCGACCTGCTGATCATCTACAACTCGGGCCGCTACCGCATGGCCGGCCGGGGATCGCTCGCCGGGCTGCTCCCGTACGGCGACGCCAACGCGATCGTCGTCGACATGGCCAGGGAAGTCCTCCCGGTCGTGCGCGACACCCCCGTGCTGGCCGGGGTCTGCGGCACCGACCCCTTCCGCCTCATGGGTCCCTTCCTCGACGAGCTGAAGGCGATGGGCTTCGCCGGCGTGCAGAACTTCCCCACGGTGGGCCTGTACGACGGCAAGTTCCGGCAGAACCTCGAGGAGACCGGGATGGGATACCGGCTCGAGGTGGACATGATCCGCGAAGCGCGCCGGCGCGATCTGCTCACCGCCCCGTACGTCTTCGACGCCGAGCAGGCCGCGGCGATGGCCGAAGCCGGAGCCGACGTGCTCGTGCCCCACGTCGGGCTGACCACGAGCGGCAGCATCGGCGCGGAGACCGCCCTCACGCTCGAAGAGGCCGCCGCCGCGGTGCAGGAGATGCGCGACGCCGCCGTCGCGGTGAACCCGGGCGTCATCGTCCTGTGCCACGGCGGCCCCATCGCCGAACCGGACGACGCGCAGTTCGTCCTCGACCACACGGACGGGATCGCCGGCTTCTTCGGGGCCTCGTCCATGGAACGCCTCCCCACGGAGAGGGCGATCGCCGCCCAGGCGACCCGTTTCAAGAGCCTCCGCCTCGGGGGGTGAGACCGCCGCCGGCCTGCGCGGCGGCGGACTTCCCGGTGACCGGGACCGGTGCACGCCGGAGCCGCGCGGCGGTGAAGGCTGGTTCCCGGTGAGCGGGACTGCCCACTTCCGGTGTGCCGCGTCCCAGCACCATTTCGGTCCAACACACGGCGGAACGGAAGACGCATGGGAAGCCTGGACGGGAAAGTCGCGATCGTTACGGGAGCCGGTCAAGGCGTCGGCCAGGGCATCGCGCTGGCCCTCGCCGCGGAAGGCGCGTCCGTGGCGGTGCTCGGCCGCACGGTGGCGAAGCTGGAGGCGACCTGCGGGCTGATCCGGGAGCGCGGCGGGACGGCGGAGCCGTTCGCGTGCGACGTGACCGAGACCGAGACGATCCCCGCGGTGGTCGAGGCCGTCGTGACCCGGTTCGGCGGCGTGGACATCCTCGTCAACAACGCCTACACGGGCGCGTACGGCACGCTGCTGTCGATGAGCGACGCGGCCTTCCAGGAGGGCTTCCGCAGCGGCCCGTTCGCCGCCTTCGCGTTCATGAAGGCCTGTCATCCCCACATGAAGGCGCGCGGGGGCGGCAGCATCGTCAACCTCGTCACCTCGGCCATGGTCCGCTGGGACCCCTCCACGTACGGCGCGTACGCGGCGGCCAAGCAGGCGCTGCGCTCGCTGACCCGCGCGGCGGCGGCCGAGTGGGGACCCGACGGCATCCGCGCCAACAACATCGCCCCGCACGCTCTGTCCCCGGGCCTGAAGCGGTGGACGGAGGTCTTTCCCGAGGAGGCGGAGGAGTTCCGCAAGACCATCCCCCTCGGCTACATCGGCGACTGCGAGCAGGACATCGGCCGCGCCGTGGTCGCACTCGTGGGCCCGGACATGCGCTACCTGACCGGCGCGACGATGCCCCTCGACGGCGGGCAGGCCTACTTCGGATGAGCCGCCGCACCCCCCGCACCACCCGCCGGGGGAGGCCGCGTGAGCACGGACGCGTCGTCGCATCCGGCCGCCCCGGCGCGCGCGGCATGGTGCGCGTCATCGGCGCGCGGCGCCTGACCATCGCGTTCTTCCCGGTCAGCGGGATTCGCCGGATCGCCGGCGCGTCCCGCTGACTAACGTCTGGACAGCTCGAAGACCGGAGTGGAGGATCCCCGATGACTCAGGAAGCGCCCCGGACAGCGCCCCCGTTGAGCCGCACGAGCCTGGTCACCGACGAGCTGATCGAGTTCCACGTACGGCACGGTCAGATCCAGTGGACCCCCGAGGCGCCCGGGCGGCGCTGGCCCGGGGCCTGCGCCGGGAAGGTCCCTTCCACATCGGCGTGCTGCTCGGCAACACCCCCGAGATGCGCTTCCACGGCGTGACGTTCTTCACCTACGTCGGCAAGGCCATCGCCTACGTCCTGGCCCAGCCCGAACGGCCGGAGATCGCCCCGAAGACGCGGATGCTGCTGGCGCGGCCCGGCGTACGGGTGGTCGGCCCCGAGACCCGCGAGACCTGTCCGCGCGCCGTGCCCGGCCCGCGCTGCCGGCGACCGGGTCGAACAAGCTGCGCAAGAAGGAGATGCGGATGGACGGCTGGCGGACCGGAGACCGGGTCTACCGCTGGACCGGCCGGGGCGCACCCGAATACAGCCTCATGACCGGACAGGACAAGGCCGCGCTGGGCGAGGAGTTCGCCGCCGGCGGGCGCCTGCGCTTCCTCGGCCACGCGTGAAGGAGAGGGGACATGGACCTGCGTGAGAGTCCCGAGCAGCGCGAGCTGCGCCGGGAGCTGCGGGAGTATTTCGCGGGCCTGCTGCCCGAGGCCGAGCGGCGCCGCGTCGGCGAGGAGGGCGTCGGCGGCGCCCGGTTCCGCGAGGTCGTCAAGCGCCTCGGCGCCGACGGCCGGCTCGGCATCGGCTGGCCGGTCGAGTACGGCGGGCAGGGCCGTTCGATCGAGGACCAGTACGTGTTCTTCGACGAGGTCCAGAGGGCCGGGCTGCCGTTCCCGTTCGTCACCGTCAACACGGTCGGCCCCACGCTGATGAGCCACGGGTCGCCGGAGCAGAAGCGGCGCTACCTGCCCGGCATCCTGTCCGGCGACGTCGTCTTCGCGATCGGCTACACCGAGCCCGGCGCGGGCACCGACCTCGCCTCCCTCACGACCCGGGCGGTCCGGGACGGCGGCGAATGGGTGATCGACGGCAGCAAGATCTTCACCAGCGGCGCCAACACGGCCGACTACGTGTGGCTGGCCTGCCGTACGGACCCGGACGCGCCCAAGCACAAGGGCATCTCGATCCTTATCGTGCCGACGGACGCGCCCGGCTTCTCCTGGAGCCCGATCCAGGCGGTGGGCGGCATGGTCGTGACGGCCACCTACTACAGCGGCGTACGGGTGCCGGCCGACGCGGTCGTCGGCGAGGTGAACGGCGGCTGGCGGCTCATCACCCACCAGCTCAACCACGAGCGGATCGGCCTGGCCGCGCTCGGCGGCCGGATGATCCAGCTCTGGGAGCAGGTCGCGGGCTGGGCGCGGGACAACGGCGCCATCGGGCTGCCGTGGGTCCAGCGGGACCTCGCCCGCACGTACGCGCGACTGGAGGCGATGCGGCTGATGAACTGGAAGATGACCTACGCGGTCGCGCGTGACGCGCTGTCGGGCGCGGACGCCGGCGCGGCCAAGGTCTACGGCACCGAGACCCACATCGACGTGCAGCGCACGCTGTCGGGCATCATCGGCGCGGGCGGCCGGATCCGCCCCGAGTCGCCGGGCGCCGTGCTCGCCGGGCAGATCGAGCAGCTCTCGCGGCAGGGCATCGTCAACACCTTCGGCGGCGGCGTGAACGAGGTCCTGCGGGACATGGTCGCCACCCAGGGCCTCGGCCTCCCCCGGGCTACTCGATGACGGGCGAATACGAGGACTTCGCCGGACGGGAGATCGTCCCGCTGCGGGAGGGTCCCGACCCGGTGAACGTGCCCATGATCCGGCACTGGGCCGAGGCGATGGGCGACCGCAACCCGGTCCACCTCGACGACGCCGCCGCCCGCGCGACCGGCCGTCCCGGGATCGTCGCGCCCGCGTCGATGACGCAGGTGTGGACGATGCGGGGGTACGCCGCGACAGTTGCGGACACAGGCTCGGGGGCGCAAGAGCTGAACGCGCTGCTCGAAAAGGACGGCTACACCTCGGTGGTGGCGACCGACTCGGAGTTCGAGTTCCACCGCGAGCTCGTGGCCGGCGACCGGGTGAGCGTCCGCGAGGTCGTGGAGTCGATCTCCCCGGAGAAGAGCACGGCGCTGGGCGCCGGCCGGTTCGTGACCACGGTCCGCACCTACGTCGACCAGGACGGCGAGGTCGTCGCCGTGCAGCGCTGGCGCCTGCTCCGGTTCCGGCCGAAGAACCGGGCCCCGAAGGCGCTGCGGCCGCGGCCCGCGATCAACCGGGACAACGCGTTCTGGTTCGAGGCGGCGCGCGAGCACCGGCTGGTGATCCAGCGGTGCGGCGGCTGCGGCACCCTGCGTCACCCGCCCGGCCCGTGCTGTCCCCACTGCGGCTCGTTCGAGTGGGACGCCGCCGAGGCGTCCGGCCGCGGGCAGGTCTACAGCTTCGTGGTCAACCACCACCCCCGCCACCCGGCGTTCGAGTATCCGCTGATCGTCGCGGTCGTGGAGCTCGACGAGGGCACGCGGCTCGTCACCAACCTGGCCGGCGTCGCACCGGAGGAGGTCGAGATCGGCATGCCCGTCGTCCTCGGCTGGCTGGATGCCGATCCCGGCCTGTCACTTCCGGTGTTCCGCCCGCAGGAGAACGACTGATGGACTTCACGCTGGACGAAGAGCTCGAAGCGGTCCGCGTCCTGGCGAACGAGATATTCGCCGACCGCGCCACGACCGAGCGCGTACGCGCGGTGGAGGGCTCCCCGGCCCGCCTGGACGAGGAGCTGTGGGCGGAGCTGGGCAAGGCCGGCCTGCTGGGCATCGCGCTGCCGGAGGAGGCGGGCGGCGCCGGGCTCGGCCTGGGCGCGTTGTGCGTGCTACTGGAGGAACAGGGCCGTCACGTCGCCCCGGTGCCGCTCTGGCCGGCGGC
>NZ_JBFAOO010000305.1:0-6117 GCF_040675265.1 Microbispora sp. NPDC049633 | reverse complement strand
GGAGCGGGCGGGAGGGAGGACCGCAGCGAAGGCCCAGCGAAGCGGGCTTCGCGAGGACCGGACCTTCCGGCCGGCGCAGTGACCAACCCCCACCCACACCCCACTCATCCCACCCCACACACATCCAGAGAGAGCCGGGCGTGAGCATCGAGGGATCGAACCACCCAACCGGCGCAGTGACCAACCCCCACCCACACCCCTAGCTCACCCCACCCCAACGTGTGTCCCAGAGGCACCGTTCCCGTCCAGGCGCCCCACGATCCCCACACCCGCCGGCATCCCCCACACCGGATGCCCATTGCCCCACGCGTCCGCGTCCCTCACGCGTCGCATCTCTCAAGCGTCCACGTCACTCACGCCGCCGCCGCGGGGTCAGTTACTGCCACGCGAGGTCGAGTCTTGATTTCAGGGGGCGGAGGCCATCGACCGGGCAGTGGTCCCCGCGAGAGAATCGGCGGGTGTTACTGGAGACGCCACGGTTGTCCTCGCGTGTCCTCGCGCCGCTTTGCGGCCCGGGGGCGCGTAGGCGTTCGCCGTCTGCCATCCGGGCCCTGGCGGATAGCTGTCGCTGCGGCGAGCGCCTCCGTCCGGACGGTGCTCCCCAGTTGCTGAACCAGTCGGTGGCCAAGGGTCCGCTCACGAGGCTGCGCGGAGGTCTGAGCGCCGGGATGCGACGGACGTCTCGGGGCGTCGGCCGGGGCCGGATACGACGGCCTTTCCCGTCCTCTTTCCGCAGGCAGGATTGCGGATCCGTACTGTGCCGGAGGCGCGAGAGACACCTCAAATGGAGCTCGATATGGGAGCCTCAAGGACGCGCTCGGGGCCGCTACGCCGCTATCGAAAATGCTTTCGATATGAGAATTCCGGCGTCTTCGTCGCACAATTCGATCTTCATTGGCGGTGTCGTGAATCGTGTCTCACATGCGCAGCGCACCAGGTCCCACCTGCAAGATCGCGTTTCGGGAACCCGCCATCGGTGGCGTCCGTTGTGATCTACTGAAGGCGTGCCGTCGTTCGGGGTGACTGTGAGAAATGTTTGCGAAGGGTTCCATGGGGTAGGCGGGTTTGAGAGTTACCCTGGAAGGGCTGACGGAATTGACGATGAAGACACGAGTACCCGGCCTGCACATTATCCAGCCAACAACACTTAAACGGCCGGGCGTGTCGGTGGGGGTTCGCTGAATCGTCGATTACGGTTCCGCGTGTCGGGACGAGCCCGGAAAAGGACAAGCCGGAAAAGGACGAACCGATGGGGGCTGTGCGCAAGGTGGCGAGCTACCTTGGCCTGGGTGGGGCAGAGCAGTACGACGACGAGACCTATGCCGAGGACGAGTACGAGGACGACTGGATGCCGGCGGCCGAGCGTGCCGCCAAGCGTTGGCAGCCCAATGCCGACCCGGCCCGGATCGTCATGGTTCGCCCGCGGAAATACGACGACGCCCTGACGATCGGTCGGCACTTCCGCGAGGGCCACACGGTGGTCATGGACGTGGCGAGCATGTCGACGGCGGAGGCCACGCGAATGGTCGACTTCGCCGCAGGCTTGGCCTACGGCTGTGAGGGACGTATCGAGCGGATCGCGGACAAGGTCTTCCTGATCACTCCGGCGACGGTGGAGGTCTCCACCGCCTGAGACGCATCCGTGTGATCGCATGGATGCGCATCCGCGGACGAGACTGTGCCCGCCGCCCTTGCTGGGCGGCGGGCACAGTCGTCCGCGGTGCAGTCGCCTACGCGGCCCGCGGGCCCCGGCGCAGGAGGGTGGAGACTTCCGTCAGGTCCCGGGCGGCGGCGGAGGCGCGCTCCTCGGACTCCCTGGCGTACTCGTGCAGGGCCCAGACGGCTTTGTCGGCGAGGTCGGCGAGCTTGCCGGCCCGTGTCTGGACGTACCGCACGTCCGAGTGTTCCTTGATGCGATGCCGCCACAGCAGGTGACCGCCCCCGGCGCCGATCATCAGGCCGACGAGGGCGAGCGGCAGCGAGACCACGAACCCGGCGGCGAAGACGACGACGGCGAGGACCAGGAGGACGTATCCGGCCCAGGGCCGGGTGCGCTTCGGCACGCAGTCGGTGACGAGCCGCTGCTCGGCCGCGGCCATCGACTCCTGGTCGGGTCCCTCGGGCCTGAGCGTGATCGGATAGCCGAGGATCGGCACGTGCAGGGTGTCGGGCGGCGGTTCGCGCACGACCTCGACGAGGGCCTCGGCGGCCGCCCTGACGGCCGGCGCGGCCACGTGCAGGGCGAGCGCCGCCAAGTGGGGGTCGGCGTCGGGACGCAGGTCCTCCAGCAGATGCCCGGTGAGCGAGCTCAGCGGCCCTTCCTGGCCGCGCTGGCCGGCCAGGGCGCGGAGTACGGCCAGCGGCTCGTCCTCGGCCCACACGGTGCCACGTACGATCTTGGTGACCTCGCCGGCCTGCCGGGTGGAGGTGATCTCGGTGCAGCGCTCGCGCAGACGGTTCAGGGTGACCGACGCCCGCAGCGACCGTTCGATCTCGGGGACCTTGGCCAGTTCGGGGAACGCCTCCAGCGAGGCGGGCACGGCCGTCTCCGGCAGACCGGGAACCAGCGCCTTCAGCCATCGGTCGTCGGTGTCCGGCACGTTGACCGCGTCCAGCTTGCGCAGTACGAAGATCTTGCCGACCGGTCCGTACGCCCCGCGGGCGGCGGCGAGCCACAGCGCCCGCTGGCCGGGGGTCACCGGACGGTCATCGGACAGGTCGCCGAACGCGGTGCCGAGCCAGGAGGCGTGGATCCGGTCGCCGTGGCCGCAGACGGCGAGGGCCAGGCACAGGAACAGGGCGGTGCGCCGCTCGTCCAGCTGGTTCGCCAGGGCCAGTGGCTCCAGGGCGTCCTTGCCGGATGTGATGAGGACGAGCGCCTCGACGGCGGGCCCCAGCCAGTAGCCCGGCACGTCCGTGATGCCCGGCGGCAGGTCGGGCGCCGTCCCGTCGGCCGCGAGGCTGACGATCAGCGCCTCGGCGTAGCGGTGCAGCTCCGTGGCCTCGGCCAGGTTTTCGAAGTCCGGACTCGTGGTCAGGTCCATGCTCACGCGGAACGCTCCCCGAGGGGTCGGCTGGCACTCCCTTGACCGCGCCAGACTAGACGCTTGGTGCGACAGTCATGGACGAGGCGCGCCGTGGACGGCCGTGACCCGTGGAAACGGCAGGGCCGGGCCGCCCAGGAGCGGGCGGCCGGCCATGGACGTATGGGGACGGCATCTTCAGCATCCCCGTCATCCGGGTCATTCCCGGCATCCCAGGCATCTGTGGATGCGCGGACGACGTCCGCGGCCTCGAGAGAGCCGTTCTCCGTGTCCGCCGGAGCGGGATCCGGCACCCCGCTCACATCCGCTCGGGGACTTCGATGCCGAGCAGGTCGAGCCCGCGCAGCAGCACACGCAGGGTGAGCGCGGCCAGGGCCAGACGCGACTGCCGTACGGACTCGTCCTCGGCCTTGAGGACCGGGCAGCTTTCGTAGAACGAGGTGAACGTCTGGGCGACGTCGAACAGGTAGTTGCACAGCCGGTGGGGCTCGGAGAGTTCGGCGACGGCCGCGACGACCGAGCCGAAGCCGAGCAGCTGCAGCGCGAGCGCCCGCTCGGCCGGGTGGCCCAGCGTGATCGGACCGGTGGCCGACTCGGGCTCGATCCCGCCGTTGCGGAAGATCGACCGGATGCGGGCGGTGGCGTACTGGAGGTACGGCCCGGTGTTGCCGGTGAGGGCGAGCATGCGGTCGAAGTCGAACACGTACTCGCTGTCGTGGCTCACCGACAGGTCCGCGTACTTGACGGCGCCCATGCCGACCTGGCGCGCGATCTGCCGGCGGGTCTCGGGGTCGTACCCGCGCTCGGCGATGACGGCCTCGGCCCGGACGACGGCCTCGTCCAGCAGCTCGGTGAGCTTGATGGACTCGCCGCTGCGGGTCTTGAACATCTTGCCGTCGCTGCCGAGCACGCTGCCGATCTGCACGTGCTCCGCCTTCACGTCGTCGTGCAGCCAGCCGGCCATCCGCGCCGCGGCGAAGACCATCTGGAAGTGGAGCGACTGGGTGGCGCCCACGACGTACAGGACGCGGTCGGCCTTCAGGTCGCGCACCCGGTAGCGGATCGCCGCGAGGTCGGTCGTGGCGTAGCCGTACCCGCCGTCGCTCTTGCGGACGATGAGCGGCAGCGGCTGGTCGTCACGGCCCTTGAACCCGGGCGGGAACACGCACAGCGCGCCCTCGCTGATCTCGGCCACGCCCGTGCGCTCCAGCTCGTCGCAGACGTCGGTGAGCATGGGGTTGTACATGCTCTCGCCGGCGATGTCGTCGTCGGTCAGCGTGACGCCGAGCGTCCGGTACACCTTGGTGAAGTAGCGGTTGCTGTAATCGATGAACTCGCGCCAGAGCCGCAGGGTCTCCGGGTCGCCGCCCTGCAGCAGCGGCACCCGGCGGCGGGACCGCTGCTGGAACTCGGGGTCGTTGTCGAACTTGTGCCGCGCCGCCTGGTAGAAGGCGTTGCCGTCGCCGGCGGCGAGCATGCCGAGGGCCTCCTCCTCGCCGATGTCGAGGAGGTGCTCGATGAGCATGCCGAACTGGGTGCCCCAGTCGCCGAGGTGGTTCTGCCGGATCACCTGGTTGCCGACGTGTTCATGGGTACGCGCGAGGGTGTCGCCGACGATCGTGGTGCGCAGGTGGCCGACGTGCATCTCCTTCGCGGCGTTCGGCGCGGAGTAGTCGACGATCACGGTCTGCGGGGCAGGCTGCGGCACGCCGATGCGCTCGTCGAGCAGCCGCTGCCCGGCCTGCTCGGCGATCCAGCCGTCGCGGAGTGTCAGGTTGAGGAAACCGGGCCCGCTGACCTCCACGCTCACGTCGTTCGTGTCGAGGTGATCGGCGATCGCCTGGGCGACCTCCCGCGGGGCACGTCGGAGCCGCTTGGCCAGGCTGAGCGCGACGTTCGCCTGGTAGTCGGCGAACTGGGAGGGCCTGATCAGCGGATCTTCGGTGGCGTACTCCGGACCGAAGGCGGAACCCAGCGCCTGCTGGACCCGCTCGGTGAGCACGAGCTGCGGGTCGGTCATGCGTCAAGCTTATCGGCGCGCGGCTTCCGCCCGCCGTCCTATATCCGGTGGTCACCAGCGGCGGTGCGGCTTGTTGTTGGAGGCGATGCGCTCGCCGATCCTGGCGACGATGCCCTGGGCCGACAGGCGGGCCGCGAGCTCGCAGGCGGCGGCGACGCCGCGCGCCCGTGACGAGCCGTGCGCGATCACCACGGTGCCGTTGAGACCGAGCAGCACGGCCCCGCCGTGCGCCTCGGGATCGAGCCGGCCGGCCAGCTCCCGGAGCCGGGACCGCTGCAGCATCCCGCCGAGCCTGGCCACGCGGCTGTCCGCGATCGCCTCCCTGAACTGCTCGAAGGCGTACCGCACCGTGCCCTCGACGGTCTTGAGCGCGACGTTGCCGGTGAACCCGTCGGCGACGACCACGTCGACCTTCCGGGTGAGCAGGTCGTGCCCCTCGATGTTGCCGGTGAAGTCGATTCCGGGCGTGGTGGCGAGCAGCTCGTGGGCCCGTTTGGCGAGTTTGTTGCCCTTCGAGGCCTCGGCGCCGATCGTGAGCAGGCCGACGCGGGGACGCCGCAGGCCGAGCGCCGATTCGGCGTACGCCACGCCGAGGTGGGCGAACTGCACCAGCATCTCCGGCTTGGCGTCGGCGGTGGCGCCCGCGTCGAGCAGCACGGTCGGCTGGGGCAGCGTCGGCAGGCCGACCGCGATCGCGGGGCGTACGACCCCCTGCTGGGCCCGCAGCCGCAGCCGGCCGGTGGCGACGACGCCCGCCGTCGATCCCGCGGACACGACCGCGCAGGCGTCGCCGCGCCGGACGAGGTGGCAGGCGATGGCGATGCTGGACCGGGGCCGTCTCAGGCTCGCCAACGCGCCCTCGTCCATCGCCAGCGCCTCCTCCGCGCGGACGATGGGGATCTCGGTGACGGCGTCGTGCTCGCCCAGCTCCTGGTAGAGCAGACGGGGGTGGCCGACGAGGACGACGGGCACGCCCCGCTCCCGCACGGCCTGTACGGCTCCCGCGACGATCTCCGCGGGCGCGTTGTCGCCGCCCATGGCGTCGAGCGCCAC
>NZ_JBFAOO010000304.1:0-6134 GCF_040675265.1 Microbispora sp. NPDC049633 | reverse complement strand
GGCCGCCGCGCGAGACGGCGACGCGGCCTTCGTGGACGCCGACATCGCTCTGCACGCGGCTGTCGTCGCCGCCGCGCACAACCCGGTGCTGACCGACCTGTTCGCCGAGTTCGTCCCCCGCCTGCGGGAGGGACTGGTCGCCCTGGTCGACCTGCTCGGCCTGCGGGCCGACGACCCGAACCCGGGAGACGACTCCCATGCGGCGTTCGTCGGCGCCGTCGAGCGCGGCGACGCCGACGGGGCGGGCCGCGTGCTGCAGGAGGAGCTGGAGCAGACCCTCGGCCGTCTCCGCCGCACCCGCTGAGAGATCAGGGTTCGACGGCGTCGGAGAAGAGCCGGGGATCGAAGGTGATCTTGGCGAGGGCCTTCTGCCCGTCGGCGTTGGGGTGGAAGTAGTCCCAGGCGCTCACCTGCTTGAGGGTGAACGGATAGGAGAAAACCGCTCCCCCATCGTAGCGGCAGGCCGGGCCGTACCTCGCGCACGCCTGCCCGAGCTGCTCGTTGTAGTCCATCACCCGCTCGCGCACCCGGTCGCGCCTGGCCTCGTCCTTCTTGGCGGTGGACGTCGGGTTGGCCAGCATCGACTGGCAGATGCGGCCGATCCCCCAGAAGACGCGCGCCCACCCGTTGTCCTTGCCCACCCGCCACAGGCGCTTGACGTCCGGGATGCTCGCGACGAAGACCCGCGCGCCGGTGGGCCGCAGCACGTCGAAGGCCGCGTCGATGTTGCGCCGGAACGTTCCCACGGGCGTCATCTCCTTCTCGGAGCCCACGCAGGCGTCCTGCGCGCCGATGAGGACGGTGACGTAGCCCGCGCCGGCCTCGGCGGCCTGCCGCGCCTGCCCCCGCAGGTCGGCGCTGGTCGACCCCGGGACGGCGAAGTTCAGGTTGTGCCCCTTGATCCCGCTCCCCATGGCGAGCAGGCGCAGGTAATGGCTGTTCACCGACGGGAAGTCGCCCGCCGACCACGAGCGGGACGTGCAGGCGACGTACCAGCCGCAGGCGTTGAACCCCGCGCTGATCGAGTCCCCCAGCGCCGCCATCACGGCGGGCGTCGTACGGGCGTGGGCGCCGGTCGGCACGAGCAGGACGCTCGCGACCAGGACCGGCGTGATCTTCTTGATCATGGGCACCTCCGGGAGATCAAAGGTAGGGATCGCGTGGAGGTACGCTCTATCGCCACCAGGGAAGGCGAGCCTTCCATGACCAGATTCCTATCGCGGCTTGACAGAGGGCAGCGCGATCGCATGGGGGGCCTCTTGTCGAACACGTTCAGATCCTGCGTAGAGTGAGTCGGGTGACTGTCGCTCTTATCCGGCCCCTCGTGGTTCGCACGGTCGCGGTGAGCGACCCTGACGATCTACTGGCGCGTCTGCCCGACGCCGCGCCGTACGCCTGGATCAGACACGGTGAGGGACTCGTCGGCTGGGGGGAGGCGGCGCGGGCCGCGGTGCCGCCGGGCCCCGGGCGGTTCGACTGGGCCCGCGGCTGGCTCTCCTCGCTGTTCGCAGGAGCACGCATCGAGGACGAGGTCGGCATGCCGGGCTCGGGACCGGTCGCCTTCGGCTCCTTCACCTTCGACGCCGACGCCGCGGGGACCGTGCTGGTCGTCCCCCGCGTGGTGCTCGCCCGCAGGAACGGCCGCGCCTGGCTCACCACGATCGGCGACGGCGCCTTCGACCTGGTCACCCCGCCTTCCGCGCCCGGCCGCATCCGGTACGGCGACGGCTCGCTGTCGGCGCCGCAATGGGAGCACCGGGTCGCGCGAGCCGTACGGCGGATCAGGGACGGCATGCTGGACAAGGTCGTGCTCGCCCGCGACCTGACGGCCGTCGCCGAGCGGGACATCGATCCCCGCGTGCTGCTGGAACGGCTGGCCGAGCGCTACCCCGAGTGCTACACGTTCTCGGTGGACGGGCTCGTCGGCGCGACGCCGGAACTGCTGGTGAGGCACACCGGCCAGGCGGTCGAGTCGCTGGTCCTCGCGGGCACGACGCCGCGCGGCGCCCACCCCGCCGACGACGCGGCCCGCGGCGCCGCCCTCTTCGCCTCGCAGAAGGACCGCCACGAGCACGCCTGCGCGGTCGCCTCGGTCCGCGAGGCTCTCGCGCCCCTCTGCTCGGCGCTCGACGTGCCCGACCGCCCCGAGTTGCTGGTGCTGCCGAACGTCCAGCACCTGGCCAGCCGGGTCACCGGACGGCTGTCCGACGGCGCGTCGGTGCTCGACGTGGTGGCCGCGATGCACCCCACGGCCGCGGTCGGCGGAACACCCACCGGCGCCGCGCTCCGCGTGATCCGCGAACTGGAGGGCATGGACCGCGCGGGTTACTCCGGGCCGGTCGGCTGGATCGACTCGCGCGGCGACGGCGAGTGGGGCATCGCCCTGCGCTGCGCGTACGTCTCCGGCAGGCGTGCCCGGCTGTTCGCCGGCTGCGGCATCATGGCCGGGTCGGACCCCGCCTCCGAACTCGCCGAGGCGCAGGCCAAGCTCCGCGTGATGCGGTACGCCCTGGAGGGGTGACGGCCCGGCGTCGCCCGCTCAGCGGGCGAGATGGACCGGGCCGCCGAGCGCGGTCTCGGCCCGCCCGGCGGTGACCGCCGCGATCCACTCCTCGAAGACGGGCAGCCGGTCCTCGGCCACCGCCACCTCGAAGGCGACCCTCGCGCCGTAGTCGACACCCCGCAGCACGTACGGCGAGGCGCGCAGGTCGCTTTCCAGCCTCCCGGCCTGGGCGTGGCCGACCGACACGGTCACGACCGCCGCGGGGACCATCTCGACCACCCCCGCCCGGTCGAGCGTCTCCCCCACCGCGCCGCCGTACGCGCGGGCGAGGCCGCCCGCGCCCAGGAGCACCCCGCCGAAGTAACGGGTGACGACGGCGGCCACGTCCGCGAAACCGCGCCGGGTGAGCATCTCCAGCATCGGCGTCCCGGCCGTGCCGCCCGGCTCCCCGTCGTCGTCCGCCCTGCGGACGCCCTGACCGATGACGTACGCCGAGCAGTTGTGGGTCGCGTCGGCGTAGAGCCGCCTGCGCTCGGCCACGAACTCCCGCGCGACCTCCTCCGTGGCCGCCGGGGCGAGCGCGCAGATGAAGCGTGATCGGCGGATCTCGATCTCGTGCTCGACGGTGTCCCTGATCGTCCGGTACGGCGCTGCCACGGGATCAGCTTATTCAGCCGCCTGCCTTTACGAAGTAAAGTAAGGTCTTTGGCCAGCCGCACGAAGGTTGCCCACTCTTTGGTGCGATCGGACGAACTGCCGCGCTCCTTCCCTGCCGTACCGTCAGCGGGGTGCCAGCCCACCTCCACCACACCGCCGTCGTCGCGGACACGCACAACGACCTGCTGATGGCCGTCGCCGAACGCCCGCCGGCCCGGTGGGCGTCCTTCTTCCGCGAACGGTGGCTGCCCCAGCTGCGGGACGGCGGCGTGGACCTGCAGGTGCTGCCGGTCTTCGTGGACGACCGCTACCGGCCGGAGGGCGCGCTGCGCCAGACCCTGCGGATGATCGAGTGCGCCCACACGCTGGCCGAGGGCAACGCGGACGCCGTACGGCTCTGCCTGGACGGCGCGCAGGTCGACCGGGCGCTCGACGACGGCGTGATCGCCCTGGTCCTGGCGCTGGAGAGCATGCCCGGCCTGGACTCCTCCGTCGAACTGCTGCCCACCCTGCACCGGCTCGGCGTACGGGTCGCCTCGATCGCCCACTGGGGGCGCACGCCGCTGGCGGACGGCAGCGGCGAGGACGCCGCCGGCGGACGGCTCACCCACGCCGGGGCGGCGGCCGTACGGGAGATGGAGCGGCTCGGCATGCTCTTCGACGTCTCCCACCTGGGCGCACGCGGCGTCGAGCACGTGCTGGAGCTGGCCACCCGCCCGGTGATGGCGACCCACTCCTCCGCCCGGGCCCTGCGCGACCACCACCGCAACCTCACCGACGACCAGATCCGCGGCGTCGCCGCCACCGGCGGGGTCGTCTGCGTGAACTTCTTCCCCGTCTTCCTCGCCGAGGACCCCGCCGATCACACGCTGGACCGGCTGGTAGCGCACATCGAGCACGTGGCCGCGGTCGCCGGGATCGACCACGTGGGACTGGGGCCCGACTTCGTTCGTGAGGTGCTGCACGACGTCACTCCCCCGTGCTGTGAGGACTTCGGCTTCGACGGGATCGACCCCGGCGCCGCCCTGCCCGGGCTGGACGGGCCGCGCGGGCTGCCCCTGGTCACCGAGGCGCTGCTGCGGCGGGGACTGGCGGAAGACGACATCCTGAAGATCCTCGGCGGCAACGTGCGGCGGCTGTTCCGCGCCGAGCTGGGCAGGCCACTGTGAAGAGCACTGTGAAGACGGCGGTGAACCTCTCCGCCATGCTCGCGGACCTGGAGGAGCTCGTCTGCTGCGAGTCGTTCTCCGCCGATCACGAGGCGGTGGCCCGCAGCGCCGCCGTGGTCGCGGACCAGGGACGCCGCCTGCTCGGCACCCCTCCGGAGACGATCGTGATCGACGGCGTGACGCACCTGCGGTGGAGCTTCGGCGAGCCGCGTGTGCTGCTGCTCGGTCACCACGACACGGTCTGGCCGATCGGCTCCCTGCGCTCGCGGCCGTGGTCGGTCACCGGCGGCATCGCGCGGGGGCCCGGCGTGTTCGACATGAAGGCCGGGCTGGTGCAGATGTTCCACGCGCTGGCCGCGCTCCCCTCCCCCGACGGCGTGTGCGTGCTGGTAACCGGGGACGAGGAACTCGGGTCGCCGTCCTCTCGCGCCCTGGTCGAGGAGTCGGCGCGCGGCCGCGCCGCCGCCTTCGTGCTGGAGGCGAGCGCCGACGGCGGCGCGCTCAAGACCGCGCGCAAGGGCATCTCCACGTACGAGATCGTGGTGCGCGGCCGGGCCGCCCACGCCGGCCTCGATCCCGGCAAGGGGGCCAACGCGGGAGTCGAGCTCGCCCATCAGATCCTCGCCGTCGCCGCGATGGCGAGCGCGGACTTCCCGGACGGGGGCCTGGACGGCACGACGGTCACGCCGACGCTGCTGTCCGGCGGCACCACGATCAACACCGTGCCCGCGCTGGCCCGCCTGGCCGTGGACGTCCGCGTGCCGACCGTCACGGCCCAGCTCCGCGTGGACGCGCTGATGCGGGCGCTGACGCCCCGGACGCCCGGAACCCGCCTGGAGGTTCTCGGCGGCCCCAACCGCCCGCCGCTCGAACCGGCCTCGTCGGCCGGCCTGTTCGCGCTCGCCCAGCGGGTCGCCGCCGGCCTCGGACTCGCTCCCCTGCCGGGTTCGGCCGTCGGGGGCGCGTCGGACGGCAACCTCACCGCCGGCGCCGGCTGCCCCACCCTGGACGGGCTCGGCGCGGTCGGCGGCGGCGCGCACGCCGACGACGAGCACGTGGTCGTGGCCGAGATGCCACCCCGTGCCGCGCTGCTGACGGGCCTGGTCGAGGCGGTGCGCGGATGAGCGGCCCCGGCGAGCTGCGACTGCGCGAATTGCACACGATCGAGGAGTTCGAGGACGTCTGCCGCCTGTTCGCCGGCATCTGGCGCCCGGGTCCCGGGGGCGCTCCGGTCACGGCGGAGATGATGCGCGCTCTCTCCCACGCCGGCAACTACGTCGCCGGGGCCTATCGCCAGGACCGGCTGGTCGGCGCGTCGGTCGGGTTCGTCGCGGCCCCGCCGCGGCGGGCGCTGCACTCCCACATCACCGGGACTGTCGCCGGGCAGGGCGCCGGTTTCGCGTTGAAGCTGCACCAGCGCGAGTGGGCGCTCGACCGCGGCCTGGACACGATCACCTGGACGTACGACCCGCTGGTGCGCCGCAACGCCCACTTCAACCTCGCCAAGCTCGGGGCCCGGCCGGAGGAGTACCTGCCCGCCTTCTACGGCACCATGGCCGACGCGATCAACGCCGGGGACGAGAGCGACCGGGTGCTCGCCGTCTGGCGCCTGACCTCGCCGCACGTGCTCGCCGCCGTACGGCATGAACCGTCCCCGATGCAGATCCCGCCGGGCGCGGTCGCCGGGCTGGACGACGCCGGCGGCCGGCCCGTGCGGGGCCGCACCGACGCCGAGACGGTGCTGGTCGCCGTGCCCGGAGACATCGAGACCCTGCGCGTGACGGATCCGGCCGCGGCCCGCGCCT
>NZ_JBFAOO010000303.1:0-6172 GCF_040675265.1 Microbispora sp. NPDC049633 | reverse complement strand
GCGGAGGTGGCCAAGGCGGGTCGTTATCTGCGGGCGGTGCTGGACCCCGATGGTGAGGACCGCGATGAGCGGGCCGATTACGGGCGGCGGTTCCTTCGGGTCCGCCCGGGCCGGGGCGGCGGTCTGGAAGGGGAGTTCTATCTGCCGCGTGAGCACGCCGCGCGGTTGCAGGCGTTGCTGGACGCCTATGCCAGGCCCAAGGCGGAGAGTGATGATCGGCCGCTGCGGGTGCGTCAGGCGGATGCGTTCATGGCGTTGCTGGAGGAGAAGATCGCCGCCGAGCTTCTGGTCCTGGTCAACGCCGAATCCCTCCCCACCGACCCCACCCCCACCCCCACCCCCGAGCCCGCCACCGACACCGAGCACGCCGGAAGTGCCGACCGCCCCGCCAGCGCCGACCACGTCGAGACCCTCGAGACATCTGAGACCCCGGAGGCCCCTGAAGAGCCCGAGGACACCCAGGGCGGCCCGGATACCCAGGACAGGCAGAACGCTCGGAACGCCGGGGCGGCCGAGGACAGCCGGGACAGTCAGGCCAGCCGGGACAGTCAGGCCAGCCGGGACAGTGAGGACATCAGCGCCCCCGCCGACGCGGCCGACACCGCCGACCCCGTCGGCCCTGCCGATACCGGCGACGCCGAGGAAGCCGCTTCTGCGGTAGGTGCCGATGCCGATGTAGCCGCTGAGGCTGCCGCCGAGAGCGCCGACCTTGCGACCGGGCCCCGCGACGTGCGGTCCGGCGATGACGTGACTGGACGCGCGCAGGCGAAGAGCAGCCGGCGGAGCGAGTCGCAGCAAGAGCCACAGCACAGCGCGCCACAGCAGAGCAGCTCGCCGAAGCGGCGGGAGTCTCAGCGAGGCTCGTCGCAGCAGAGCACGCCACAGCGGCAGGAGTCGCACTCGTGGGAGTCGCGGTGGGGCGAATGGCACTCGCCTGATCCTCCCGGAGACACCTCCGACTCTCCCATCCACGCCGGGCCTCGGCTTGCGGGGGACTGCCGCCATGCGCAGGCCACGCGTGAGGACGACGGCCACGAGCACCGGTGGCACGGTCAGGGCGCGTGCAGGTGCGGGTGCGGCAGTAAGGCACGGTGCGCGTCCGCCACGCCGGGGGCGCCGGAGGCACCGCGAGGCGTGCGGGGAGCAGAGCCAGGGTCGCCACCGGGACCAGAACCGGGGGTGGCGCCCGGCGCGCGGGGACCAGAAATGGAGGCGTCACCGGGAGCAGAGCCGGGGACGCCGCCGGGATCGGAACCGGGAGCGTCGGCCGGAGGGCTGCCGGGGGCGGGGCTGGGCGCGGCGTGGGGGACGGTGTTGGGTCCGCTGTTGGGGACGGCGCCGGGGTTGCTGCTGGCGACCGGGCAGGTACTGTCCATCGCCGGCGTGCACCGGCTGGCCCGCACCTCCACCCTCGTGCGCCTGGTGATGGACGCCGACGGGCAGGTGCTGGACATGGGCCGCAAGGTCAGGTTGGCCACCCCCGCCCAGCGGCGGGCGATCTTCGCCCGCTACGCCACCTGCTGGATCGACGGCTGCCCCCTGCCCGCCACCAAGTGCCAGATCGACCACGCCGACAACTGGAGCACCGGCGGCCTGACCGACCTCAAACTCCTCGGCCCGGCCTGCCAGTTCCACAACCGTGACCGCTACCAGCACCCCGACCGCTACACCCGCCGAAGGGTCGGCGAAGACCGCTGGGCCTTCACCTACCACCGCCTGGCGGGAGCGCGGCCGCTGCGGGTCTAGTGCTGTGCATACATGCTCACCGGGCTGCAGGGAGCGAAGCGGACTTCGCGAGGACCGGAGGGTCCTTCCGGCGCAGTGACCGACTCGGCCAAGCACCGTGACAGTGACCGGCCGGGCCAAGCACCGCGGCCGTCACTGCCAAGCATCGTGGCAGGGAGCATGACCGGAGCAAGGAGCATGACTCGGAGTAAGTTGCTGTGATCGGATCCTGGTGAGGAGGCTTGTGATGTCGATGTCACGGTTCGTCGGGAAGTTCGCGGTGGTCACGGGTGCGGCGCGGGGGATCGGTGCGGCGATCGCACGTCGGCTGGCTGCGGAGGGTGCGGCCGTGGCGTGCGTGGACCTTACGGCGGACCGATGCGCCTCGATCGTGGACGAGATCACCGTGACCGGAGGCAGGGCGGTCGCGTTCGGATGTGACGTCTCCGACGGTGCTCAGGTCGAGGCGCTGGTGCCAGAGGTGATGGGCGAGTTCGGGCGGATCGACGTGCTGGTGAACAACGCCGGGCTGACCCGCGACAACCTGCTGTTCCGTATGTCGGAGGACGACTGGGACAAGGTCGTCGACGTGAACCTCAAGGGCGTCTTCCTCGTGAGCCGGGCTGTTCAGAAGCACATGGTGGAGCAGCGGTCGGGAGCGATCGTCAACCTGTCGAGCCGGTCGGCGCTGGGGAACAGGGGGCAGGCCAACTATTCGGCGGCCAAGGCGGGCATCCAGGGGCTGACCGCGACCATGGCGATCGAGTTGGGCCCGTTCGGCGTGCGGGTGAACGCGGTCGCGCCCGGGTATGTCGCGACGCCGATGACCGAGGCGACGGCCGTGCGACTCGGGGTGACACCGGAGGAGCACCAGGCCACGATGGCGCAGGCGGTGCCGTTGCGGCGGGTCGCCCAGCCGACCGAGATCGCGTCGGTGGTGGCGTTCTTCGCCTCGGACGACGCGTCGTACGTCACCGGCCAGACGTTGTACGTCAACGGCGGCCCGCGGTAGCGGCGTGGCCGTAGGCATGAGGATCGGGGTCTTTCTCGTCGCGGCCGGTTTTCCGGGCAGGGCGCCCGGGGACGTGCTGCGCGGCACGGTGGAGGCGATCGAGGCAGCCGAAAAGGCCGGGTTCGACGACGCCTGGATCGCCGAGCATCACTTCATGTCGTACGGCGTGTGCCCGTCGGCGGTGACGCTGGCGGCCGTGGCGCTGGGCCGGACTTCGCGGATCACGGTGGGGACGGCGGTCAGCGTGCTGTCGGCTCAGCATCCGGTCGCGCTGGCGGAGCAGGCGGCGATCCTTCACCACGTGTCGGACGGCAGGTTCCGCCTCGGTGTCGGGCGTGGGGGCCCGTGGCTGGAGTTGGAAGTCTTCGGCACCGGCACGGCGAGATTCGAGCGGGGTTTCCCCGAATCGCTCGACCTGCTGTGCGCGGCCCTGAACGGCGGCCCGGTGGCGGCGGACGGCGAGTTCTTCCGGTTCAGGGAGGTCGCGATGGTCCCGCAGGCCCGGATGTCGCCGGTCGTCGCCTGCACCTCGGAAGGCACGGTCCGGCTCGCCGCCGAACGACGGTTGCCCATGCTGCTCGGCTTGCACATCGGCGACGAGGAGCGGGCGGAGATGATCACTGCCTACGACGCCTGCGACGTGCCCCCGGCGGCCCATGTGGGAGCCGCGCTGGGCTATGTCGCGGACACGACCGAGCAGGCCGTACGAGAGATGCGGGAGTCGCTGCCGCGCTGGCTCGGGCCGGGACTGGCCGGATACGTCCCCGTGGACGGCCGGCCGCCGCCACGGCGCGACATTCCGGAGTACGTGGACCTGCTGTGCCGGATCCACCCCGTGGGATCCGCGGAGCACTGTGTCGAGAAGATCACCACGACGGCGGCGCGGACCGGGCTGCGGCACCTCATCCTGATGGTCGAGGGCGCCGGGGACCACCGGCGGACGTTGGAGAACATCGCCCGCCTCGGCGCCGAGGTGCTCCCGGCGGTGCGCCAGTCGTTGAACCCGGGGGCGGCGTGAACCGGAGCGCCGCCCCCGGCCGGACGGCAGGTCAGCAGTCGACCAGTTCCGGGCTCTGGTTCAGGATCTGCGCGCGGGGCGTGACGAACTCGCGGTAGGCCTCGGTGGCCTCCGGCCGGAACACGGCGACGCGGTGGCAGTTCTGGAAGGCCAGTCGTACGCCGAAGTGCCTTTCGAGGGCGCCGCGCATCGCGTCGCTGGCCAGGCAGCGCAGCAACTGACCACGGGCGGCCTCGTCGGGCGGCGGCACCTGGTTGTCGGCGAAGTCGGCGCCGGACCGGTCCCGCCGCTCGATGAGGGCGGTGATCGTCGCCCAGGCGTACGGCAGCGAGTCGCGGACGCAGGCGACGAAGGCCGCGTCGTCCACCTCACCGGCGCGGGCCTGGTCGAGCAGGTCGTTGGGCACGGACAGCGACATTGGCTGTTCTCCTCTCGGCGTCTGCTCAGAGAGCGGGGACGCAGTTGACGGTAGATCGAACGCGGCGGGTCTCCATGTGGCGCGGAGGCGACACGTTCATGGGGTGGCGACGGCGGGGCCGTACACGAAGCCGGGGTCGATCTGTGCGGCCAGGTCCTGTCCTGTGGCCCGGTTCGCCCACGCGCGGGCGTTCCTGATGTGGAACTCGGCCGCCTGCCTGCCGAACTTCGGCCAGTCCTTGGGCTGCGCGTCGAGCCGGTCGAGCAGGGTGGCGAGGGCCTGGTGGGCGGTGGGCTCCAGGTCGTCGAGCGTGAACGGCCGGCCCTGCTCCATGCCCCGGATGGCGGGGGAGTGGCCGAACCAGGTCAGCAGGTCGTCGCCGACGTGCTCGCGGAGGAAGCCGACGTCCTCCGGCGAGTGGACCTTGTTGCCCACGACGGCGATCTCGACGTCGAACCCGGCGGCGTGGTCGCGGTACTGCCGGTAGACGCTCACGCCCTGCCGGGTCGGCTCGGCGACCAGGATCGTGAGGTCGAAGCGAGTGAACAGCCCGGAGGCGAAGGAGTCCGCCCCGGCGGTCATGTCCACCACGACGTACTCGCCGGGGCCGTCGACCAGGTGGTTGAGGTAGAGCTCGACCGCCCCGAGCTTGGAGTGGTAGCAGGCGACGCCGAGGTCGTCCTCCTCGAACGGACCGGTGACCATGAGCGAGACGCCCTCGACGCGGCGGGACGGGAAGAACGGGTCGTCCAGCCGGATCAGCCGGGAGCCGCGCCCCGGCGGGGTCGTCTTGACCATCGACGCCGCGTCGCGGATCAGCGGGTTGTCGCCGCGCAGGTAGTCCTTGATCTCGGTCAGCATCCCGCCCAGCGGAGGCGGTGGCTCGGCCGCGTCCACCTGCAGGCCCAGGACCAGGCCGAGGTGCTGGTTGATGTCGGCGTCGATGGCGACGACCGGCCCCCTCCGCGTCGCGTACCTCGCGAACAGCGACGACAGCGTGGTCTTGCCGCTTCCGCCCTTGCCGACGAACGCCACTCGCATGAGGCCCCCAAGACGAAATGAAAACCGTTGTCACTTTCACTCGTGCGTCATCATGACACAGCAGGGGACGGCGCGGGCGGATTTCAGGCCGGTCGGAAGAGCGAAAGCACCCTGACGAGCGTGGGCCGCAGGGCGTCCCACTCGGCGGCGGGGGTGGTCCAGGTGAGCACGCTCGTCGTCGTGCCCGTGGAGATCACCCGGCGGTACTGGTGATACTCCACTCTCTTGGCCAGATGGTCCCGGGCGGACGCCTTGCGCGGGGTCCAGGTGAACTCCCAGTCGGCGGCGGGACCGTGCTCGTCGCTCACGGTCTCGAGCCGGAGCCGCCGATAGGTCTTGGCGGCCGGGCGGAGGATCTCCTCCGCCTCGCCGAGCGCCGCCAGAGGGTCGGTGCCGCGCTGCGCGGTCACCTCCACGGTGAACGCCGCCGCGCCGTCCCGCGAGCGCCACGAGGTCGAGTACGGCCCCTCCTCGCGGGCCCAGCCGCGGGGCACGCCGGCCCGCCACCCGGCGTCGGACGTGTGCCACTTCAGCTTCAGCCGTCGGCCGGACGCCGGCGGGGAGACGGCCGCAGACGGCGAGACGGCCGCCGGCGGGGAGGCGAGGGAGGCCGGAGAGGCGACCGCCCCGGTGCCGGCCCGGCTTTCGCCGCCGCCGGGTCGCAGCACCGCCCACCCCCCTACCGCGCACGCGACCAGGGCGCCCGCCGCCAGCCCGGTGAGGAGCCGGGTACGGCCGGA
This sequence comes from Microbispora sp. NPDC049633, assembly GCF_040675265.1. Taxonomy (NCBI): domain Bacteria; kingdom Bacillati; phylum Actinomycetota; class Actinomycetes; order Streptosporangiales; family Streptosporangiaceae; genus Microbispora; species Microbispora sp. NPDC049633. The sequence continues at coordinate 218 of NZ_JBFAOO010000303.1, read as the reverse complement.
GCCCCGGTGTACGGGCCGGGCCGGGGCGGGCGGTCCGACCTCGGCGAGCAGGCGGTCGGCGGTCTCCGCGTCGATCCGCCGCCGGGGCTCCCGGGCCAGCAGCCCGGTCAGCACCGCGCGGAGCTCCTCGGGCGTCTCCTCCAGCGGTCCCGGAGGGACGGACGGCGGCCGGCCGGTGACGGCCAGGTGGAGGGTGGCGCCCAGCGACCACAGGTCGG